>SMWH01000115.1 GCA_004357005.1 Gammaproteobacteria bacterium | reverse complement strand
TCGTCACGCCACTACCCTCACCCGCATGTCAACCTGATGAGCGTTACTGCGTCTTCTGAACAGAACACACTGCAAAGGAGACACTAGCATGAAACCCGCTTTTCGCTCTTTCTGGCTCGGCACCGGACTCACCATACTCGTTGGCATCGGTGCCGCCGCCTTCGCACAACCGCTGCTTGATGACGGCGCACTTGTCAGCGAGTCGGCCCCGACCGGTGGCGTGTTCCTGACGCCAGGGCAGCGTGACAAAGCACGTTTTCAGAAAAGCCGTGGCCGAATGGAACTGCAGCACCGGGGATTGGAACTGGTCGACAGCGTCTACCAGGTATCCACCGACCCGGCCCGGGCCGCCATTTTGCAAATGCACCGGATCGAACGAATCTATCGCGAACAACGTGACCGGGACGGCCTGATGACCTTTTATCGGGACGTGCTGAACCGGACCGACAACCTGGCGATCCGCAACGTGGCCTACCTCAAACTCAGCGCGTTGACCGCCCACAGCAAGGATTTCCAGGGTGCCCTGGCCCTGCTGGAACAGGGCCTCGAGGAAAACCTGCGCCGGGCGAGGTGATGCCCGGGACGCCGGGGGCATACCGCTCCCGGCCGCCCGCTTTCCGCGCCGGGCCTTTTCCCGGCTGGACCGCCTCCCGGCTGTCGTAAATGGCCCTCGAAGGCATCGTGCCTGCGCCTGGTCAGCAGCCGGGCCTGGAAACGCACGGTTTCGCGGTTTCGGCGACAACCTCCGGGGCAGCGAACAAACATATTCCGGTCATTCGTCGTTTTCCCTGGACTTCACCTTGCGCCACTCGTTTTCCAGAGTCTCCAGATCAAGATCTGTGAGCGAATCTCCACAATCCCGGACGTTGCGTTCCAGTTGACGGAAACGCCGGCCGAACTTGGCGCTGGCGCTTCGCAACGCGCGACCGGAATCCACACCCAGATGTCGCGACAAATTGACGCAGGCGAAAAACAAATCTCCCAATTCCTCCGCGATCCGCTCGGTGCCCTCGCCGGCTGCGCGGGCCTGCTGAAGCTCCGCCAGTTCCTCGTGGATCTTGTCGAACACGCCATCGACATCCGGCCAGTCAAAACCCACGGCAGCCGCACGTTTCTGGATTTTCGCGGCACGCGCAAGCTCAGGCAACGACGTGCTGATGCCGTCGAGCACGCTGTCACCACCGGCCCGTTCCGCGAGCTTCCGCCGTTCCCACTCCAGCGGCTCCCACGCACGTCCCCGGGCCTGTGAGGAATCGCTCTCGAACACATGCGGATGACGCGTTACCATCTTGTTCACGATATCCGCCACCACATCGCCGTAGGCAAACGCGCCCTTTTCTTCCGCCAGGCGCGCGTGAAAAACGACCTGAAATAACAGGTCGCCCAACTCGCCACGCAAGTCATCCAGATCATTGCGTTCGATGGCGTCTGCTACTTCGTAGGCTTCTTCGATGGTGTAGGGAGCAATACTGGCGAAATCCTGTTTCAGATCCCAGGGACAGCCGGTTTCCGGGTTCCTGAGACGCGCCATTACGTCCAGGAGTTCCTTGGTGCAGGTCATGGCGACTCCTCAGGCGGGCGGGAACTGCACGATCACGGCTGCCCCGCCCAGCGAACTTTTGTTGATGCTAATAGTGCCACCATAGGCCGCAACGATCTCGTTGACGATGGCCAGGCCGAGACCGTGACCTGAAACTCTCTGGTCGCCACGTTCACCCCGGCGCAGCAGCCGGGCGACACGTTCGGGCTCAATACCAGGTCCATCGTCTTCGACCCGAAGCTCCAGGCGACCGGCTGCACCTTGGCAGGAGACGCGAACACGTTCCCTGCACCATTTGTAGGCATTCTCCATCAGGTTCCCCGCGAGCTCGAACAGGTCTCCCTCCTCGCCACGGAACCGTGCGCCATCCGCGACCTGCACAGAGCATTCGATATCACGATCCGTGTGGAGGCGGGCGAGGGTTTCGGCCACCCGCCGCAACACGGACCCAGGGTCGATTGGCGCAGTGAGCGGACGGTGGCCACGCGCCGCCGCACGTTTGAGGTGCCAGCCAATCTGCTCATCCATACGCAACACCTGTTTGAGCAGACCTTCCGTGTCACCGGTCTTTTCCAGCGTCATGCGCAGTACGGCAAGCGGTGTCTTCAGGCTGTGGGCCAGATCGGCCAGGGTGTTGCGGTACCGCTCGAGGCTCAGTTGTTGCGAACGGATCAGCGCGTTGAGATTGCTGGTCAGCCCTTCGAGTTCGCGCGGATAGGGTCCGGCCAGTTGATCACCGGCGCCTCGTTCGATCGCCGACAGATCGTCCGCGACCTGACGCAGGGGGCGCAGACTCCAGCGCAGCATCGCCGCCTGCACGGCCAGCAACACCAGCGCCGCCGCCCCCAGCCACCCCCACAGGCTGCGCCGAAAACTGCTGACCTGATTGCCGAAGCCTGACATGTCCTCGGCGACGCTGAAGACCAGCGCGGTGAGCGTGGCATCGGCACGTTCCCAGCCGATCGCGTAGTGGATGAAATACAACTCGCCCACGTCGCTGTCCATGGGCCCGGCGTACACAAATTGTCCCTGTTTCAAATCCGGCGACACCGGGAGATTCAGACCGACGGCAGATTCGGACCTCCAAACCATGTCATCGGCGCTTACGGTCGCATAAAGGCCGGAACCGGCCGTTGCAAAACGTGGTTCGGGCAGAATTGGCGGCAAGGTGAAACTTCCGTCGTCGGAGAACTCAGCCGCCGCAAGCAACTGGTACACATAACCCTGCAAGCGGTCCTGCATCGCTGTCCGGGCGCTGTCCCGGAACGCTTTGTCCAGTGTCAGGCCCGTCAGCCCAAGAAACGCTACAACGGCGAGGGACCCCACCACGAGCAATCGGGCGCGCAGAGAAAGAGGCTGGTTCGCGATCTCAGGCACGCTCCAGAGTCAGGCGATAACCACGCCCCCGCAGGGTCTCGATGGGTTTGAGTGTGTTTTTCGGATCCAGCTTCTTGCGCAGGCGCCCGATGAATACTTCGATGACATTGCTGTCGCGATCAAAATCCTGATCGTAGAGATGTTCAGTGAGATCGGTTTTTGAAACCACTTCGCCCGAATGCAGCATCAGGTATTCCAGCACCTTGTACTCGAAAGAAGTCAGATCGACGGGATCGTTTTCAACGGTAACCACCTGTGCCGAGGTATCAATGGCAATGGGTCCACAACGGATCATCGAACTTGCCCACCCGGCCGAGCGGCGCACCAGCGCATTGACCCGTGCCAGCAGCTCTTCCATATGAAAGGGCTTGACCATGTAGTCGTCACCGCCGAGGCGCAGACCCTCCACCTTGTCCTGCCAGCGGTCCCGCGCCGTGAGGATCAGGACCGGAAACTGCTGACCGTTCCGACGCAGCCTTTCGATGACTTCCAGCCCCGACATGCGCGGCAAACCCAGATCCACGATCGCCACGTCAAACGGGATCTCGCTGCCCAGAAACAGCCCCTCTTCACCGTCCGCGGCGGAGTCCACGGCAAACCCTTCGCTGCGCAGCCGGCTGGCCAGCGCCTCGCGAAGCGTGTCGTCATCTTCCAGTAACAGAACCCGCATCAGGCGTCCTTGTCCTTTTCACGCCGCTTTTCATCTTTCGGTTTTTTGTTGTTTTTGTCGTTGTTGGGGACCAGTCCGGGTCTGATCGCCGGGTTGATGTTCGCGTTCCCGCTGGTGCGCCCCAGACCGGCGTTCATTTCAACGGTCCGTACCCGTCCGTCATCGGTCAGCACCTTGATCCGGTGCATCCGCCTCCCCTGGCGTGTCACCGTCTGGGCGGAGAGCACTCGACCATTGGTGGTGCGGCGTACCTGCTGCACTGCCTGATCCAGGGTCAAAGCCGCGCCTGGCTGTTGGGCCAGCGCGACACCTTCGCCCAGCGACAGGGCGAAAAGAACCAGCAATATGAGGAGTAATCGTTTCATGTTCCCCGGGCGGCCAGGCCCTTCGCTGAGTGTAACCTCGTATTCGCAAACGCGAAAAGCCCCCGTCATGTACAGCTTGGGCGCGTGTACAGATTAGCCCCGGGGGGCTGAACGCCCGCTTAATGGATGGAGACAGGAGGGGGAAAAAAGAGTGCGGCGGGAGCGAAACCCACGCCGCACTCGAAGGGGGAGAACAGGCCGCTAGTTGACGGGGGACACCGTGACGCGAAGACGAACCTGATCTCCCGGATCGTGACTCATGCGAGTCGTATAGATTTCACCCTGCCATTCGTAGGCGACGTTGTAACCGACAATTCGCTGTTCGGTGAACTGATCGACCACTTCCCGGCAACGGGTCTCAACGGTGTTGTAGACCCGGGGCGGGCGCCGGGTGGCCTGGTTTCCGATGACCGCACCGACCACCGCGCCGGCGGCCGTGGCGATGGTCCGTCCACTGCCGCCACCAACCTGGTTGCCGAGGGCGGCGCCCAGGATGCCGCCAATAATGGTCGCGCCGGGGCTCCCGCCGCCACCATCCGCATAGGTCACCTGCTCGTCCCAGCATTCCTGGCGACGATCAGGTACCTGCACTACATGAACGATGGGATCCACGGACACCACGGGCGCATAGACGTACCGGGATTCCCCCGGCAGAACCTGCGCCCACGCCCCGGTGGTGAGCGCGAGACCTGCGAGACCGACCAACAGACTGCTTCGAGTTTTCATGACCTTCACTCCGAACTTTCCATACTGCGGATTCAGTGTAAGCCGCCACACCTGAACAAACGCTGAATGGGGCGGGGGGGTTTACACAGCCCCGGTGGCCGGATGCGGGGCACGCGCGGGCCCGGACCGGGAGGTCCGCAGCCCGGTTTGGCAGCCTGATGAGCGTGTGCCCGAACCCGGAGCGCAGGTCTTGCGAGGGGGTCTTGCGGGCGGGCGGGCAGCTTCTATACTAGTCAGCCCCTGTCGCCGCGCTCCGCGCGGCACCGGCCACCGGAAGCGCGGCCGGCCCGTGAATACAAGGCCAGGGAGTTGGTCGAGGGAGTTGCCTGAAACATGCCGAAGTACAAAACCGAGAACATTCGCAACATTGCCTTCACCGGCCACGTGGGCTCCGGCAAGACCACCCTGCTGGAGGCCCTGCTCCACAAGGCAGGCGCAATCGGGCAGATGGGCAGTCTGGAACGCGGCAGCATGGTCACCGACCACGATCCGCTGGAAAAGGACCACCAGCATTCACTCCAGTCCTCCCTGGTGAGCCTCGATCACGGTGACACGCACATCAATATTATCGATACCCCCGGTTTGCCTGATTTTCGCGGGCAGACTGCACCGGCCCTCAGCGCCGTAGAGACCGTGGCCATCGTGGTCAATGCCCAGTCGGGCATCGAATCCACCACCATGCGGCTGATGGAGCGCGCGAAGAAAATGCAACGCTGCCGCATGATCATCATCAACAAGATCAATGCAGAAGGTGTCGATCTCGAAGGTCTCGTTCGTGACATTCGCGATACCTTTGGCAATGAATGTTTGCCGGTCAACCTCCCGGCCGACGGCGGCAAAAAAGTCGTGGATGTCTTCTTCAAGTCCGAGGGCGAAGCCGACATCTTCTCCATAGATGCCGCGCACACCGAAATCACGGACCAGGTCGTGGAAGTGGATGAGGCACTCATGGAGAGCTACCTGGAAAAGGGCGAACTGGAACCGGAACAACTGCACGCAGCTTTCGAACGCGCCTTGCGTGAAGGTCATCTGGTACCCATCTGTTTCGCTTCCGGACGCGATGAAGTGGGTATCGGTGCTCTGCTGGATTTCTTTGCCGAACTGCTGCCCAACCCCGCGGAAGGCAATCCGCCCGTTTTCTTCCAGGGCCAGGGTGACGACGCGAAGGAGGTCACGGTGGAGCCGGATCCGGCCAAGCATGTAGTCGCACATGTGTTCAAGATCACCAACGACCCGTTCGTGGGCAAGCTCAGCATGTTCCGCATCTATCAGGGCACCGTCACGAAGGACAGCCAGTTGTTCATCGGCGATGCCCGCAAGCCCTTCAAGGTCGGCCACCTGTTCGAGATCCAGGGCAAGGAGCACAAGGAAACCGATGCCGGCATCCCCGGCGACATCTGTGCTGTGGCCAAGGTAGAGGAAATCACTTTTGACGCGGTGCTGCACGATTCCCACGACGAGGATCATTTCCACCTGAAACCGATCCGCTTCGCCTTGCCCATGTTCGGCCTGGCTGTTGAACCAAAGAGCCGGGGCATGGAACAGAAACTCTCCGGCGCGATCCAGAAACTGGGCGAAGAGGACCCCTGTTTCCAGGTGGACCACAACGTGGAGCTCAACGAGACGGTGATCCGTGGGCTCGGCGACCTGCATCTGCGCGTGATGCTCGAGAGAATGAACCAGCGCTACAACGTGGAGGTGATCACGCGGCCCCCGCGCATCGCTTACCGGGAAACGGTGACCCGCAAGGCCGACGGTCACTTCCGCCATAAGAAACAGACTGGCGGCGCGGGTCAGTTCGCCGAAGTATTCCTGCGCATCGAGCCCATGGAACGCGGTTCGGGTTTCGAGTTCAAGAGCGAGGTGGTGGGCGGCAACATTCCCACCGTATTCATTCCGGCAGTGGAAAAAGGCGTCATACAGGCCATGGATGAAGGCGCGATCGCGGGCTATCACATGCAGGACATGCGGGTCATCGTCTACGACGGCAAGCACCACCCGGTGGACTCGAAGGAAATCGCTTTCATCACCGCCGGAAAGAAGGCTTTCCTGGACGCGGTGCGCAAAGCCTCACCGGTGGTACTGGAGCCCATCGTGCGCGTGGAAATCACGGCGCCCGAAAACAACATGGGTGACATCGCCGGCGGACTCTCCGGCAAGCGCGGCCGCGTCAGTGGCAGCCAGAGCATGCTGGGCGGCGTAGTCAGCATCTCCGCCCAGGCCCCACTGGCGGAGATGATCAGCTACCACTCAGAACTCAAGTCCGTCACCGGCGGCGAGGGCAGCTACACCATGGATTTCAGCCATTACGATCCGGTGCCCGCCACGGTCCAGAAAGAACTGGCCAACGCCTACAAGCCTCGCGAAGAAGAATAAAAACGAAAGACACTGAGAAGGGCCCCGCAAGCGGGGCCCGTTTTTTGTTTCCGCTTGTCTCCGCGCCGGATCAGACGATCCAGGCAACGACCTTCGTTGCCAGATCAACTACCACGGCGATGAGTTCCGCGGAATGGGCCGCAGACACGGCTGAACCGGTTCCGAAACCCACAACAAAACTGAGATTCATACTCGGCCACATGGGACTACCTCCATGAGTTTTTCTAGTTGAATGCCTGATACAACGGTTCGACTACGATCGCATAGGTGGCCAGGCCCGCAGCCAGGCCGACAAAAAAAGCGATCAGCTTGAAGGCGAAGTCCTTGACGAACTCCACCGGTGTCAACATTTCAATGGCCATTCTCTTGTCCTCCTCCTCTTTTCAACAACGCTTCAAATCCGGGATCACCTCGAACAGACTCAAAGGCGGGATGGAACCGGATCAACTGAACCGGAAAACCCATCGCTACCGCCCGGTTGAGGTCATCCACGAACGCAATTCGATCACCCTCCTCCAGTGAATACACCGCCGAAAAGGTCAGCACATGCGGCAGGGAAGACCCGCCTTCCCGCGCCGCCTGGATCATGGCCGCCGCGGTATCGCTGTCTCCCAGACGCTGGTAGTACTGCGCTACGCGCGCCATGGTTCCCCAATCACGTTCGTTGGTCCCGAGCAGGGCTTCACCCAGATCCCGGGCCTCCCGGTAGGTCATGAGGGCGTCACTGGTACGGCCGGCGTAAAAATAAGCATCAGCCAGATCACCACGACTCCAGTGGTCATCCGCCTCGAATTCCGTTGCGCGCTTAAGGGCCGCGATGGCTTCATTGAACTTGCTCTGGTACATGAACACCAACCCCAGGTCCCGCCAGGCGCCGCGGCTCGGGGCGAGTTCCAGGGAGGCCCGAAATGCTTCTTCCGCCGCTGCCAGGTCACCGTCAATAATCTGAATCGACCCGATATAGGTCCGTACCCGGGCGTTGTCCGGACTCAGCGCCACCGCCTGTTCGAAAGCAGATAGAGCATCGTCATAGCGCCAGCCGCGGTACATGAATTCACCCAATCGCAGATGGGTCTTCCAGCTTCCGGGTTGCTGACGGATCGCCCGGCGCAGAGCGGCCTCGGCCTCCACCTGGCGGTCTTGTGCTTCATAAACAGCCGCCAACCCCATGAGCGCCTGGGCGGAATTCTTGTTCTCATCCAGCACCGCCAGGAACTCCGCTTCCGCGGCGCCGTAATCACCGGAATACCGGTACAGGTCTCCCAACGCGACGCGCACTTCCACCAGTGAAGGTTCCAGCGCCAGGGCTTTTTCACAGTACTCCCGCGCCTGTTCGTGGTGGCGCGGAGCGTTCGACAGCTCAAAACGCGCCAGGGATACCTGGCACAAACCCGCCTGCGCCTTTGCGAAAGACGGGTCTGCCGCCACCGCCTCGTTGAACAGAACCTCGGCACGATTCAGTGTGTCTTCTTCGCGAGGACGATTCAGATAGGCCAGTCCCTGCAAGTACGAGTCATAGGCGTGGAGGTTTTCGGTGGGCGGTTGGGAGATTCGCGCTCCGGTTTCCGGCCCCAGCACGAGCCGCAGGTTGCCGGCGATCTCACGTGCGATGTCTTCCTGGATCAAAAAAATGTCATCCAGCCGCCGGTCATAGGTGTTGGACCACAAACGCATGCCGCTTCGTCCATCTACCAGCTCCGCGGTGATCCGCACCCGGTCACCCTGCCTGCGAACGCTTCCGCTGAGCAGGCTCGCAACGTTCAGGGTCTCAGCAATCTCCCGGACATCAACGTCGCGGTTCTTGAAAGAAAAGGATGATGTGCGCGAGGCGACTTCGAGTCCCTCGACACGGGTCAGTGTATCCAGCAATTCCTCCGTCAGACCGTCACTGAAGTATTCGTTAGCCGTGTCTTCGGACATGTTGCGGAAGGGAAGCACCGCGACCGAGTGCAGTGACGCCTGGGCGCCCTCCTTCTGCGGATAGAAGATGATCGCGAGTACCGCAAGAACCGCGATCGCCACAAGGGCGGCCGCGAGTCGCCCCGAAGCAAATTGCGTTTTCGGCTCACCCAGCCCGCTCAGATCAGGCGTTTCGACTTCCTCGCCGCTGAGCAGATAAACATCGATGGGACGGTCTACATTCCTGAGATCCTTTTGACCAAGGAACTCGGCGCTGACGCCCGGCTTGTTGCGAACCGCCTCATAAACCTGTCCGGAAACCGCGATCTCGCCGGCACCAGCGGAAGCCTCTATCCTCGAGGCGATATTGACGCCGTCACCGAAGACCTGATTCCCCGCATAGATCACGTCACCAACATGGATGCCTACGCGAATGCGCAGACGCTCTTCATCAGCGAGTGCGTGCTGGATCGCCAACGCGCAGTTGACAGCATCAATGGCACTGCCAAAACTCGCGAGCACGCCATCACCGGAAGTTTCCAGCCACTCGCCATCGGAACGATCAATAGCCCGCTTCAGAAGCTTGCGGAATTTTTTTAAAAGAAAAAGCGCCTCAGATTCATCGGCGGCCATGAGGGCGGTATAACCCACGATGTCCGTGAACATGATGGCAGCAAGTTGTCGACGCTCGTCCATAGGGGGCTGATCTCGTCAGGATACCCACTCACCCCCTCACATCTGAACGCTAACCGGGGTCGAGGGATGTTAGCAGAACGACAGAACCGGCACCGAGGACAGTGAGCCGGCTGTGCTCGCGCTGTGAACAGGGCATCAGTTGCAGCGTACGCGGGGCAATTGACCAATCAGGAACCGGGTAATGGGATTCCCGGCCTGCGCCCGCAGACCGCATTCATCGGGTTCTCCGACACCTTGAAGCGCTGCACCGCCGTGTGTTTCCAGGTGAGGTTGGACCCGGGGGATCTGACCCGGCGCAACCCGGCGAGTTGGCGCGCCGCCTGTCGTGACCTGGCCGTACTGCGCCGCCGGGCCCAGGGTCACCAACCCCGGGTTCCCGGCCCTGACCGCGTCATTTCTGCCTGCGTCAGCGCCCGCATACTGGGCGAAAAGAATCAGACTGACCGCCAGACCGATGAGTGCGATGGCTTTGGCTTGTTTCATGACTGTCTCCCGTTTGGGTAGTGCAGGGACAGTGTGCGATTTCGGGGTTTCCTTGGCGGTCAAAAAGGCCCGGGAAACTTGTGACTTATTACCCCCTGGAGGGGGGAACGGCGCCGGCGCCGCCCGAAAACACTCAAGGTCAGGCCGCCGCGGACAGGGCGTTACCACGACCGGGCAGCGCCGGGGGAGATCAGGGCCCGGCGGGAACGGCTTACCAGTGCCTGGGCAACGCCTTGAGGATCAGAATCCGTTCCCCGGAGGTGTCCAGGTACCCGCCCTTGCCCAGGTCCCCCATGATCCGGCTCACCATTTCCCGGGACGACCCGACCCTCTGGGAAATCTCCTGATGGGTGAGCTTCTCGCTCACGACACGCGCACCGTCCTCCTCCGTGGCCAGTTGCTCCAGCAACCGGACGACCCGGCCATAGACATCCACCAGGGCCAGTGATCGAACATCGTCGGACAGTTCCCGAAGCCGGCGCGAAAGGTGCCGCAGCAATTTCAGCGAAATCGCGGGGTTCCTGCGCAGGCAATCGAAGAGGTCATTACGACTGACGACCTGCAAGGTGGAAGGCTCCAGCGTCATGACGGACACCGAACGAGGTTGGCCATCCAGCAACGAGAGTTCGCCGAAATACCCACCGGGTCCCTCAGTGTTGAGGATGACTTCCTTGCCATCGGCGTCGCTGAGGAAAAACTTCACCCGTCCGGACTGGATCAGGTAAAGAGATGCGGTTTCGTCACCTTCGTTCAGGATGACGGCGTTCTTGGGAAAGTTGCGCGCAACCGCGCGCGACTGGATGAGCTCCAGCTCCTCATCACTCAGATCCGAAAAGAGTCGGAACTCCTCAAGCATCGCGCGTCACCGGAAACAGGACCCGCCAGCATACCAGAGCGGTTTCTAGCCCGTGGGCTCGTCGGAGACCTGGACAGTCCCTTCCTTGACCCTTGTCTGAAAAGTCGGAATAGCTTCGTAAGCGGGAGGCGTCAAGGCCGCGCCGGTCTTCAAATCAAACCGTGCACCGTGCCGGGGGCAGATGACCTGGCACCCTTCCACATCGCCGCCCGCCAGCTCGCCGCCATCATGGGTGCACACGTCTTCCACCGCGTAGTAATCATCCCCCACCCTGAAAACGGCGATCGCATAATCATCCGTGTATATGACCTGTGGCTCACCTTCACGCAGCTGCGCCACAGGGCATACATCGGTCCACTCCATGCCTGTATCAGCCTCACGCCTTCGTTCGAGTCGCAGGAGCGGCTTTCCGGCCGCGATTCCTCATTTCTCGTTCAAAGCCGACTTCAGCGCATGCCAGCACAAGGTCGCGCATTTCACCCGCGACGGGAATTCCCGCACACCCGCCAGCGCCGCCAGCTTGCCCAGATCCACGCCGGGCTCCGATTCGCCCCCCGTGACGAGCTTGTGAAAACTCCCGAACAGGGCTTCGGCCTTTGACACCGGCTGACCCTTGAGACATTCCGTCATGAGCGAAGCCGATGCGACGGAAATCGCGCAGCCCTCGCCCTCAAAGGCGATGTCCTCGATCGTGCCTGTGTCATCGACGCGTAGATAAAGCGTCAATCGGTCACCACACAAAGGATTGAAACCTTCCGCGATACGGTTGTACCCCTCGGGTTTCCCGAAGTTGCGGGGGCTGCGGTTGTGATCGACGATTACTTCCTGATAGAGATCGTAGAGGTCCATTCAGTTAAAGATCTTTCTCGCGTTCGCGACCGCCGATGCCAGCACATCCACCTCGTCGCGCGTGTTGTAAAAAGCAAAAGAAGCCCGCGCCGTTGCGGGTACCCCGAAGAATTCCATCAGCGGCATGCAGCAATGGTGTCCAGCCCGGATGGCGACACCCGCCTGCCGATCCAGAACCGTGCCCAGATCGTGGGGATGCACGCCGTCCACCACGAAGGAGATCACGGCAGCTTTGTCTTGCGCCGTTCCAACCAGGCGCACACCTTCCACACCGCTCAGGATTTCCGTCGCGTATGTCAGCAGTTCCTGTTCGTAGGCGGCGATACTGCTCATCCCCACGGATTGCAGATAATCAACCGTCGCCCCCAGCCCCACCGCGCCGGCAATGTTGGGCGTGCCGGCTTCGAAACGCGCGGGCGGTGCCGCATAATCGCTGGAATCAAATGTCACCCGCCGGATCATCTCGCCGCCGCCCTGCCAGGGCGGCATGTTTTCCAGGTGCTCCGCTTTTCCGTACAGGACGCCGATGCCCGTGGGGCCAAACATCTTGTGTCCGGCCACGCAGTAGAAATCGCAATCCAGATCCTGCACGTCGACGGGCATGTGCGGGGCCGCCTGGGCGCCGTCCACAAGAATGGGTATGCCGCGGGCGTGGGCCAGCGCGATGCATTCGCGCACCGGGTTTATCGTGCCGATGGCGTTTGACACGTGAACCATGGCGACCAGCGCCACGTCGGGTGTCAGCAATTTTTCGAATTCTTCGACGATCAGTTCCCCACGGTCGTTGATGGGGGCCACCTTCAGCCCCCCACCGGTCTGCGCACAAACCAGTTGCCAGGGAATGATGTTCGAGTGGTGCTCCATACGCGTCAGGAGTACCGTTTTGTCCGGGCCGAAACGTTCCCGCCCGAACGTGTTCGCCACCAGGTTCACCGCCTCGGTGAGGCCGCGGACAAAAACGATTTCGTTCACATCCCGGGCATTCAGAAATATGCGCATTTTTTCCCGGGCGCCTTCATAAGCAGCCGTGGCCCGTTCGCCGAGGGTGTGCACGCCACGATGCACATTGGCGTGGTCGTGCCGGTAGTAGTGGTCGATCGCTTCGATAACGGCAAGGGGTTTCTGGCCGCTGGCTGCGTTATCGAGGTAAACCAGCGGCTTGCCGTGAACATCCTGGTGCAGCGCCGGGAAGTCGTTGCGCAGCTTCTCAACGTCAAATCCGGAGCCAGCCGTCGTGATCAGTGTGGCGCTCATGGCCTGTTCTCTCCGAACACAGCCAGACGCTGGTCCAGCATCCCTTCCAGCACCTGCCTCAGCTCAGGACTGTCCACGCGATCAATCATCTCCATGCCGAAACCGCGCATCAGCAACCCCCGCGCCGCACTCTCGTCGAGCCCCCGGCAGCGCAGATAAAACAGGGCGTCCTCATCCAACTGCCCCACCGAAGCGCCATGACTGCAGCGCACCTCATCGGCATAGATTTCGAGTTGCGGTTTGGTGTCCACCTCCGCATCGCCTGACAGCAGCAGATTGGCATTGGATTGATGGGCATCGGTACCGTCAGCGCCAGGTTGGACCAGTACCAACCCGTCAAACACGCCATGTGCGCGATCGTTCAAGACGCCCTTGTACTGTTCTTTGCTCGTGCAGTCCGGTGAGGCGTGATCGATGCGCGTGTGGTTGTCCACGTGCTGGCGCCCATCCAGCACGTAAAGTCCGTTCAACTCGCAGCGCGCCCCGGGGGCCTCGAAACGCGTGTTGAGATCGTGACGAACGAGTTTCCCGCCGAAATCGAAAGTGTGCGCCGTATAGCTGCTGGCCTCCTGCTGGATCACGTCATGCCGGTCCACAAGCACACCGTGCGCGCTGTCCTGTTGCAGGCGCAGGTGCGTCAGCTTCGCGCCCTTGCCCAGCAGGCTCAGCCCCACGGTATTGGTCAGGTTGTCATGTTCATTTTCGCGGCCCGCACCCAGCCAGTGTTCGATGATCGTTGCTTCGCAGTTCTCACCCAACTGAACGATGTTGCGCAGGTGGGACATGAGCGATACGTCCCGCGGCATTCCCAGGTACACCACGTGCACGGGACGTTCCAGCCGCACGTTGTCGGGCAGCACCAGCACATGACCGTCATGCATGAACGCGGTGTTCAGCAGGGCGAAAGCGTCGCTGGGGCCCGCGAACCCCTGATCCGGCAGTTCATCCAGTCGGTCCGCGTGTCCATCCAGGAAAACGCCGAGGCTCTCCAGAACCACACCTTCGGGCAGATCGTCCAGCACAGACAGTTGGGGCGCGAAACGCCCGTTGACGAATGTCAGGCGCCAGGGGTCAAGCTGCCCCAGGGCGAGGCTTTTTTCTGCGTCCGCCGTGACCGGATCGGCCTCGCCGCGTGCTGCCAGAGAGAATTCGCGGCGTTCCAGGGCCCGCACCGACGTATATTTCCAGCGCTCGTCCCGGGGGCCGGGAAGACCGGTTTGCATAAAGGCATCCAGTGCGGCCCGGCGGCGGGCGCTGAGCGCGGGGTTCGCGTGACCGGGCAAAGCCGGCGCCGCTCTCTCGAACGCGGCGGCAAGCTGTCCTGAAAAGTTGCTCACTGCGCGGCCTCGGTGGGTCCTTCACGCAACCAGGCATAGCCTTCCTTTTCCAGGCGCAGCGCCAGATCACGATCTCCGGATTCCGCGATGCGTCCGTCGGACAGCACATGCACCCGGTCAGGAATGATGTAATCCAACAGCCGCTGATAATGGGTGATCACGAGCATGGATCGATCCTCGGCGCGCAGACTGTTGATGCCTTCAGCAACAATTTTCAGCGCATCGATATCCAGACCGGAATCGGTTTCGTCCAGCACGGCGAACTTCGGTTCCAGTACCGCCATCTGGAAGATCTCGTTGCGTTTCTTTTCGCCCCCGGAAAAACCTTCGTTGACCGAACGGCTGAGCAGATCCTCGCTCATGTGCACGACGTCCAGTTTCGCGCGAATCAGTTGCATGAAATCCATGGCATCCAGTTCGGACTCCCCGCGGTGTCTGCGTTGCGCGTTAACCGCAGCCTTGAGGAAATAGGTGTTGTTGACGCCGGGGATTTCCACCGGGTACTGAAAGGCCATGAATATGCCTTCCTGGGCACGCTCTTCGGGCGACAGGGGTAACAGGTCCTGGCCCTGATAACGGATGCTGCCGGCGGTAACCTCGTAACCTTCGCGCCCGGCGATGACGTTTGCCAGGGTACTCTTGCCGGAGCCATTGGGCCCCATGATGGCGTGCACCTCGCCGGTACCCACGACCAGGTCGACACCCTTGAGGATCTCCTTGCCCTCGACGCTGACGTGCAATCCCTTTATCTCGAGCATGATTGGATTCTTGCTGTTCATCCCACCAGTCCTTCGGCGCCCGACGCCATTAGATGATTATTCTCCACTAGCCCACCGCGCCTTCGAGGCTCACCGCAAGCAGGCTGCGCGCTTCCACTGCAAACTCCATGGGCAACTGGCGGAACACGTCCTTGCAGAAACCGCTGACGATCATCGAAACCGCGTCTTCTTCGCTGATGCCCCGCTGAGCGAAGTAGAACAGCTGGTCTGCGCCGATGCGCGAAGTCGTGGCCTCGTGTTCCACCTTCGCCGTGGGATTGCTTACCTCCATGTAGGGAAAGGTATGCGCCCCACAGTGTTTGCCCATGAGCAGGGAATCGCACCGGGTGTGGTTCCGGGCGCCTTCGGCGCTCTTGGCGATCTTGACCAGTCCCCGGTAGGTATTCTGCCCGTGCATGGCGGACACACCCTTGGAGACGATGGTGCTGCGGGTGTTGCGCCCCAGGTGAATCATCTTGGTGCCCGTGTCCGCCTGCTGATAGTTGCTGGTCACTGCCAGCGAATAGAACTCCCCAACGGAGTTGTCGCCCCTCAGGATGCAGCTCGGGTACTTCCAGGTGATCGCGGAACCGGTCTCCACTTGTGTCCAGGAGATCCGGGAATCATCGCCCCGACAGTCACCACGCTTGGTGACGAAGTTGTAAATGCCGCCCTTGCCTTCCTCGTCGCCCGGGTACCAGTTCTGCACCGTGGAGTACTTGATCTGGGCCCCTTCCAGCGCGATGAGTTCTACCACCGCCGCGTGCAACTGGTTTTCGTCCCGCATGGGCGCCGTGCAGCCTTCCAGATAACTCACATAGGCGCCCTCTTCGACGATGATCAGGGTGCGTTCGAACTGGCCGGTGGTCGCGGCATTGATCCGGAAGTAGGTCGACAATTCCATGGGACAACGCACGCCCTTTGGCACAAAGACGAAGGATCCATCGCTGAAAACGGCTGAGTTCATCGTCGCGAAATAGTTGTCCGTGTAGGGCACTACTGATCCCAGATATGGCTCGACCAGTTCCGGGTGGTCGCGGACGGCTTCTGAAAAAGGACAGAAGATCACGCCGTGCTTGGCGAGTTCTTCCTTGAACGTCGTGGCGACCGATACCGAGTCGAAAACCGCGTCCACGGCAACACCGGCCAGCCGCGCCCGCTCGTGCAGGGGGATACCCAACTTGTCGTAGGTCTCCAACAGTTTCGGGTCCACTTCGTCCAGACTCTTTGGGCCATCGGTTCTGGAGGTTGGCGCCGAGTAATAGGAAATGGCCTGGTAATCGATCGGGTCGATGTTGAGATGCGCCCAGTCAGGTTCGCGCATGGTCAACCAATGGCGGTACGCCTTGAGGCG
>SMWH01000114.1 GCA_004357005.1 Gammaproteobacteria bacterium | reverse complement strand
GCCCCGGGTTGCAGATCCCCCTCTTTCTTCTCCGGGGCCCTTTTTTATCCAGGTTGGCGCAGGCCTGCTTCGCCCCTGTTCCGTCAGGGCAGTTCTTTCAGATAATTCCGGGGTTTCAGGAACTCGTACAAACGGGCTTCGGGCGAGCCCGGTTCCGGTTGCCAGTCATAGCGCCACGATACGTGCCGCGGCAGGGACATGAGGATGGATTCCGTGCGGCCACCGGATTGCAGCCCAAACAGCGTGCCCCGGTCGTAGACCAGATTGAACTCCACATAGCGACCCCGGCGGTACCACTGGAATTCCCGTTCCCTCTCCCCAAACGCCATGTCCTTGCGTTTTTCCACGATGGGCAGGTAGGCGGGCAGGTAATGATCACCGATGCTGCGGGTGAACTCGAAGCAGCGTTGAAAACCCCCCTCGTTCAGGTCGTCGTAGAAGAGCCCGCCCACGCCGCGGGTTTCGTTGCGGTGTTTGAGAAAAAAATACTCGTCGCACCATTGCTTGTATCTGGGATAGATATCGTCTCCGAAGGGATCGCAGGCGGCCTTTATCGTCCGGTGCCAGTGCAGGATGTCTTCTTCGAAGGGATAGTAGGGCGTCAGATCAAAACCGCCACCAAACCACCAGATCGGGTTCTCTCCCTCTTCATTGTTTTGCGCAGAAAAGAAACGCACGTTGCAATGCGATGTGGGCACGTAGGGATTCAAGGGATGGATCACCAGCGACACGCCCATGGCGAGGAAAGAACAACCTTCGAGGCCCCGCCGGTCGGCGGTGGCTGACGGGGGCAGGGCATCGCCGTGTACCCGGGAGTAGTTCACACCGGCGCTCTCAAAGACCTTGCCATCGACCATGACCCGGGTGCGGCCCCCTCCGCCGCTCCCCCGTTGCCAGGCGTCTTCATGAAAAGTACCCGCCGGGTCCATCTGGGCGAGCCCGGCACAGAAGCTGTCCTGCAGATTTTCCAGATAGGTGGCGACGGCCTGGATGTCGCCGGTATCGGGGTCGTCCTTCATGGGGCTCATGGAGGGATTATGGCCCAGCCGGTATGGTCGCGGGCTTTGGCATCTGTCAGGTTTCTGGCGCCGGCGTGCTGAGGCAAAATGCCATCCGGTGAACGCGCGAGGGGGGAACTCAGACTGCTTCATGGCGAAGTGAGACAACCGGTGTCGCCCATTTCAGGGCGACGCCCTCAGTATTTCACCGCTCAGGGCATCGCGGATTTGTGTGGGCGCGGAGTTGTCTCCGGTGGTGCCGGGGACGATGACATCGATCCCGGCGGGAAAATTCGCTCTCAAGTCTGCTTCGGTTTGAGCCGCGACGCCGCTGGTCCGGTTGGCGCTGGTGGACACCAGCGGACCCCCGAATGCCTCACACAGGGCCGATGCGATCGGGTGAGCGGTAACACGCAAGGCAACGCCAGGGTGTGTGCCGGTGATCCAGCGGGGAACGGATGCTCGACCAGGAACCACCCAGGTCACCGGCCCGGGCCAGGTGTCGAGCACGGTGTTTCTTTGTTCCGTGGAGAGATCACCGAGCAGGGCTTCAATCTGGGCCACGGACGCGGCGATCAGGACCAGGCCCTGGTCGCGGCTGCGCCCCTTGAGGGTCAGCACCCGCTCCACGGCTGCCTGGTTGAAAGGATCGCAACTCAGGCCCCAGACGGCTTCGGTGGGACAGGCGATGACCCCGCCAGCTCGCAGCGCTGTCACCGCTTCAGCGATGGCCTCTTGGTTACTGGACTGTGAATCGCTGGAGGTCACCCGGACCATTCCTGCCTGGGTGTGGGGGGATCAGGAAGCCTCGGAGGCGGCCTCGTCGTCCGCGGCTTCGGCTTTCTTTGCTGTTTTCTTCCTGGCGGCCTTCCTGGTGGTTTTCTTTGCGGCCTTTTTCTTTGCCTTTTTCTTGCCGCGTCCCCGCCGTGCCGGGGCGGCGGCGATGAGTTCCTTGCATTCCTCCAGGGTCAGTTTCGCCGGCTCCAGATCCTTCGGCACCCTGGCATTCTTTTCGCCGTTGGTGACATAAGGCCCATAACGCCCATTGAGCACCTGGATTTTTTCTTCCGCGAAGTCCTGGATAATGCGATTGGCATCGAGGAGTTTCTTTTCCTCGATGATCTCCAGCGCCCGGGGCAGTTCCACGGTGTAGGGATCGTCCTCTTTCATCGAGGCGTATTTGTCGCCGAACTTGATGTAGGGACCGTAACGGCCGATGCTCGCCAGCACTTCTTCGCCATCGGCGGTGTGGCCGAGCTTGCGCGGCAGTTTGAACAACTCCATCGCCTCTTCGAAGGTGATGGTATCGAGCTGCTGCCCGGGGCGGAGCCCGGCGAACTTGGGTTTTTCGTCGTCGTCCTTGGTGCCGATCTGCGCATAGGGGCCATAACGGCCCAGGCGTACGGACACGGGCTTGCCGGACTTTGGGTCAGTACCCAGCGTGCGCGCCTGCATGGCCTGCTCGCGGGTGACGGTTTTTTCCTTCTCCTTCACCAGCGCGCTGAAGGTGTCCCAGAACTCATGCATCAGCGGGATCCAGTCCCGGGCGCCGGAGGCGACTTTGTCCAGCTCATCTTCGAAGTGGGCGGTGAACTCGTAGTCCACATACTGGGTGAAATGCTCACTGAGGAAACGCGCCACGATCTTGCCGGTGTCCGTGGCGTGGAAACGGCGATTCTCCAGGAACACATACTCCCGGGTTATCAGCGTGCTGATGATCGAGGCGTAAGTGGACGGTCGGCCGATGCCGTATTCTTCCAGCGTCTTGACCAGCGTGGCCTCCGTGTAACGCGGCGGTGGCTGGGTGAAATGCTGCTCCGGGCGGATCTTGTCGATATGCACGGTTTCGCCTTCTTCCAGGTGCGGCAGGAATTTCTCGTCTTTTTCCTGAGCCTGTTTGTCGTTCTCCCCGTTCCCATCCTCTTTATCGCTTTGGGCGTCCTGGCCCTCCTGGTAAACCGCCATGAAACCCGGATCCACTACCGTCGAACCCGTAGCGCGGAACATGCCGGCGTCACCGGCCACCATGTCCACCGCGACGGTATTCAGCGTGGCATTGACCATTTGCGAAGCCATGGTACGTTTCCAGATCAGGTCATAGAGCTTGAACTGGTCATCTGCCAGATAGGGCTTCATTTTCTCCGGCGTCCGCGCGGCCGAAGTAGGACGAATGGCTTCGTGGGCTTCCTGTGCGTTCTTGGCTTTGGTCTTGTAAACGTTGGGCTCGTCGGGCAAGGCCTTCTTGCCGTATCGCTCGACGATCACCTCCCGGATCTCGGTGATCGCGTCATTGGCCAGCATCACCGAGTCGGTCCGCATGTATGTAATGAGTCCCGTGGAAGAACCGTCGATCTCGACGCCTTCATACAACTGCTGGGCCACGCGCATGGCGTTACGGGCGGAAAACCGCAGTTTCCGGGATGATTCCTGCTGGAGCGTGGAAGTAATGAAGGGAGCTGTCGGTCGGCGTGTACGCTGCTTGCGGGTCACGGTGGCGACGGTGAGTTTTCCGGCTGCCGCCTTGTCCAGCGTCTCCGTCGCTTCCGTGGCCAGCGCCTCGTTGTCGATGGTGAACTGGTCGAGCTTCTCACCCTTGTAGTGAGTGAGCTTGGCCAGGAAAGTCTGGTCCTTGTCGAGATCCGCCTCGATGCTCCAGTATTCCCGGGCCTCGAAGGCTGCGATCTCCGCTTCCCGTTCCACGATCATTCGCAGAGCCGGGCTCTGCACCCGTCCAGCTGACAGGCCACGGGCGATCTTCTTCCACAGCAGCGGCGAGAGATTGAAACCAACCAGATAGTCCAACGCCCGGCGGGCTTGCTGGGCCTTGATCAGATCGAACGACAGCTTCCGGGGGTTGGCCACGGCTTCCCTGATGGCCCGGGGCGTGATCTCGTTGAAGACCACCCGGTGTACCGGCTTGCCGTCCAGCACACCTTTCTTCGCTTTCAGGATTTCGTAGACGTGCCAGGAAATGGCTTCGCCTTCCCGGTCAAGGTCAGTGGCAAGGTACAGAGCGTCAGCAGCTGCGGCAGCCTTGGTGATGGCATCCACGTGCTTCTTGTTCTTTTCGATGAGCGCGTACTTCATGGCGAAGTCGTGCTCGGGGTCCACCGCGCCTTCCTTGGGGATCAGATCGCGAACGTGACCATAGGAGGCCAGGACCTTGAAGTCTTTGCCCAGGTACTTCTCGATGGTCCTTGCTTTGGCGGGGGACTCGACGATGAGGAGGTTTTTGCTCATGTCGGCAAACCCTGGAACGCACCCGGATCTAGTGCAGGGACTGCTGTTGGTCGTCGAAAACCAGGTTCTCCATCCACGCGAACGCGGCCTCCTGGCCGGGCTGGTTGAACAGCACGATCAATACGACCCATTTGAGTGTTTCCAGGTCTGCTTCTTCATCTTCCAGAGCCATGAACCGATCGATCACCAGCTCCCGGTTGCCGGGCGTGAGAATACCGGAATCTTCCAGAAACAACAGGTAGCCCTGGCACTCTGCGTCCAGCTTGGTGCGCTCGCAGTCGGAAAAAACCCGTAACGGCGCGCTGTGCGGGCGTTGTGGCTCTGCCACGGGCCGTTGGGCGGCAAGGTCATCCATCCATTGGAACGCCTTGTTGATCTCCTGGTGAGGAAAGCCTGCTTCCAGGAGTTTTACTTGGAGGGAGTCGCGATCGGATGATTCCTCTGGTTCGTCATACATATAATTTTCGAACATATACAACAGGACATCAAAAATATTTTCTTTCATTCAGAGATCTCCGCTGTGAGCAAATATCTCCCTCCTCCGGGCGTGCTGACCATACCCTTCAGTTCCAGCATCAGGAGCATGGAGGAAACCACATCGGTCGTCAAACCGGTTCGCTCGACCAAGGTGTCGAAGGGTACCGGGTCGAACCCCAGTGCATCGATCAGTTTGCAGTAATCGGGATCCAGCTTCGCGGCTTCCCGCAGTTGTGCATTGTCCCGTCTGGCGGGGGGTCCGGTATCCGTCTCCAGGCGATTCTTGAGCTCCATCGCCAGTTCGACCGCCAGCGGTTCCAGTTCCTCCACCACGTCTTCGCAGGTTTCCACCAGCTTCGCGCCCTGGCGAATCAATCGATGACAGCCGCGCGCGAGCGGGTTGTGAATCGAGCCCGGGACGGCGAATACTTCCCGGTTCTGTTCGCCGGCGAGACGTGCCGTGATCAGGGAACCGCTGCGCACGCCGGCCTCGATGACCAGAGTCCCCAGACTCAAGCCGCTGATAATGCGGTTCCGGCGAGGGAAGTTCCCACGCCGTGGAGACGTTCCCACGGGGAATTCACTGACGATCGCTCCACTTGCCGCTATCCGGTCGGCCAACGGGGCGTTGCGCCGGGGATAACATTGATCAGGCCCGGTTCCGAACACCGCATTGCTCCGCCCGCCGCAATCCAGCGCCGCGGCATGGGCGGCAGCATCGATGCCAAGGGCGAGGCCGCTGGTGATGGCGAACCCCGCGGAGCTCAGGTGCCTGGCAAAGGTGCGGGCGTTATCCAGGCCGGCGGCGGTCGGCGTCCTGCTGCCCACGATGGCGATCTGTGCCTGCCACAAAGTCGTGGGATCACCCTCCACGAACAGAATGCCCGGGGCATCGTCGAGGCGTTTCAGCAGCGGTGGGTAGTCCGGGTCATCCAGCGTCAGCAGATACCGGTCGGGTCGGGACAACCAATCGAGATCTCTGTCCAGGGACGCGGGGTCGGGTTGCCGGAGAAAACGGATTCCACCATCGCCAAGGTGGCTGCGCAGGCGATTCCGATCCGCCGCGCGCACGCTGGCGGGATCACCGAATTCCGCAAGCAGCTTGCGAAGAGTACAGGGACCCAGATTGGGTGTGCGTGCGAGTACGAGCCAGTCGCGTCGATCGTCCATGATGCTGCCCACCGGGCCATCCTGGCCCGTTGTGAAACGAAACCCACCCTAACCGATTACCCGGGGTGGGGAATATCGCAAATCCCTCAGGGACTTGTAGTCTCTGCGAGATCGCTCAGTTTTCGCTCGGAGCGTGAGCTGGGGTTGGTCACCAAGTAGGAAAGCCGGATTTCCTTGGTGGCTTCCACCACGATGGCATAACTGACCTTGTCGAAGGTCCGATACACCAGCATCCGGCCCGCGTGCTCCTCAGGCAGCGACACCATGCCTTTGCTTTTCCAGGGCCATCGCTCGTTCATGGGGTAGCGCACTTCGTCCCGCACCTCGCGTCCCGGCACATACGCCTCCAGCACAAAGCCCTGCTGGATACCGTCGCGCGACCCCTTGTCGATCACCACCGTGTCGTACTGGCCCACCACTTCGTTGTGCGGGCCGAGCAGTCCGACTACCCGGGCGTGTACCGGGAAATCCGGCGCGCGGGGATAGAAAAACGGGTCGTAGGGATATTCGTGATACGGGATCAGACGGGTGCCAGGCCGGACCTCGAATCGCGACTCGTCGATTCGCAAGGTGGCGATATCGCCGGCGACGGTCACATGCCCCGAACCGATTTCGATCAGTTCTATGCCAAGAACGGGCAGATTTCCCCCCGCCCCCTGGTACCAGGGATCGTGATTCCAGTTCCGGGGCGTTTTGTCCGGGTCACCGTGAAATGTGCGGGTGTCATCGGGGGTGCGCCGGTCTTCTTTCAGCCGCTCCCGGTACATGGAATCCGGCGGCATGATGCCATCGCGATAAACATTGGCTTGGTGCACCAGAGCGAAACGCTCACCCTTCCTGGCGTCTCCCAGGCCACGCACATAGGTGTTGAAAGGAGCCGCTGCCACCAGCATTCCCTGTTCGTTGGCGACCACATAGGGCATCTGCTCGAAATCACTTTCCAGCACCACCCAGGGGCTGAACATGAAAGGCTTGATGAGACTCAGGGGCACCACGGGAATCGGTTTTGGCCGGGGTTCCCGGCGGGTGTGGGGTGAAAGCTTGACGGTACGCCGGGACAGGGTGAGCCGCGGTTGCCCATCCACATAGCTCAGCGAAATCACATCCCCGGGATAAATAAGGTGAGGATTGTCGATTTGCTGGTTGTGATGCCAGATCTCGGGCCAATGCCAGGGATCCATGAGGAAGCGTTCGGCGATGTCCCACAGGGTGTCGCCCTCGACCACGACATAGCGATCCGGGTGGCGTGGGTTGAGTTCTACGTTCTGGGCGCCGACAGCCACACTCAGCAGTAGCGCAAGGGTGGCCCAAATGATGTGTCTGTTTCTCATGATTTGCTGCAATGTCGTTGTTTTCACTGGAGTTTAGCGCACTTTGCCCGTAGAGTCTGCGTTCCTGGTTCACACTTTCGCCGGGCCCCGCCCTGGGCTTGAAACAGCCCATTTCGGGCCGATATGAAGGCTTCGAACGAGGATTGCCGGGCCCCCGGGGAACCCCGGAGCCCGCGGAAAACCTGACAGGATGGGGGAATGACCGGGGTTTGAGTATCATTCTCCAGGCGATGCCGCCCCGGGCGGCAGGTGAGGCAAAGGATTCGATGGCACTGCTGGATATATTAATCGTTCCCGATCCCCGGCTGAGGCGCAAGGCCAGTCCGGTTGATGCGGTGGACGACGATCTCAGACAACTGGTCGGTGACATGTTCGAGACCATGTACGAGGCGCCGGGCATCGGCCTGGCGGCGGTGCAAGTCAACGTGCTCAAGCGCGTCATCGTGATGGATATCTCCGAAGATCGGGACCAGCCCTTGTGCCTGATCAACCCGGAGATTGTGGAGGCCTCCGGCACACAAATCTGCGAAGAAGGTTGTCTTTCGGTCCCTGAAGTGTTCGCGGAGGTCCAGCGCGCCGAACAGGTCCGGGTCCGCGCCCTGGACCGGGACGGCGAGGTCTTCGAGATGGATGCAGACGGCCTGCTGGCGGTGTGCATCCAACACGAAATCGATCATCTGGATGGCAAGCTGTTTGTCGATTATCTGTCGCCACTGAAGAGGGCGCGCATCGAAAAGCGTCTGGTCAAACAACAACGCGCAGCTATCCACACCGACCGGGACGTCCGGGTGCTTTGATCTCTTTGCCCAAGGGATCACCGTTGAAAATCGTTTTTGCCGGGACGCCGGCATTTTCGCTCCCGACTTTGGGTGCTTTGCTTGGTTCACCTCACGAACTGCTGGCTGTTTATACACAGCCCGATCGCCCCGCCGGTCGCGGCAGAAAAATCACCGCCAGTCCTGTCAAGAACATGGCGATGGATTCGGGGATCGCGGTTTTCCAACCCGAATCGCTGAAGAATGAGTCTGTAGTTCCCGATCTCGCAGCGCTGCAACCGGATCTCCTGGTGGTCGTGGCCTACGGACTGATCCTGCCGCAGGCGGTTCTCGATATTCCCACGCTGGGTTGCTGGAATGTGCACGCGTCCCTGCTGCCGCGCTGGCGCGGAGCGGCGCCTGTCGAAAGAGCCATTCTGGCGGGTGATCACACGACGGGCGTCACGATCATGCAGATGAACTCCGGACTGGATACCGGTGACATGTTGCTGCGCCGGGAAACACGCATTGGTGGGCAGGAGACCGGAGGTGAACTGCATGACCGTTTGGCGGAGCTGGGGGCTGAAACCCTGCTTGCGGCGTTGGAACAACAGGCTTCCGGCACCCTGGTGCCGTTGCCTCAGGATGACGACCTCGCCTGCTATGCGCCGCGATTGACGCGAGACGAAGCAGAACTGGATTGGAGCGAAGCAGCGGAGACCCTTGCGCTCAAAGTCCGCGCACTGAACCCGCGCCTGCCGGTCCGCGCCCAGGTGGCGGGCGAGCCCGTGAAAGTCTGGGAAGCCAGGTTGCTGCCCGGGGAAGTGGACGCCGCACCGGGCCAGGTTATCGCGGCGGGTCGTGAAGGCATCGACGTAGCCGCGGGGAAAGGCGTGTTGCGTTTGCTCAGAATCCAGCGCGCCGGGCGGCGGCCGGTAAGCGCCGCGGATTACCTTAACGCACGGCCTGAATTGCGCGCCCGGTGATTGGGTGAACGCGAAGCGGGGCAGTCCACGCACGCTGGCCGCAAAAGTGGTTCAGCGCGTGGTGGCTGAAAAATACTCCCTTAACCAGGTGCTGCCCGAAGTCCTGGAATCCGCCGTTCCCCGGGACCGGGCGTTGATTCAGGAATTGAGTTACGGGACGTTGCGTTGGCTGCCGCGTCTGTCAGGGTTGACGGCGCTTTTGCTGCACAAAACGTTCAAGGAAAAGGACCGGGATGTGACGGCGGTGCTGCAGGTAGCGTTGTACCAACTGCTTTACACGCAGCTTGCCGATCACGCCGTGGTTAACGAGGCCGTGGAATCGTCGCGGGCACTGGGCAAATCCTGGGCAGCGCCAGTGTTGAATGCCGCACTGAGGCGTTTCCTGCGCGAACGCGATGTCCTGTTGCGTGATCTGGACCAGAACCCGGTGAGCCGTTTTGCCTGCCCGGCGTGGTTATTGGAGAAACTGCAACACGACTGGCCTGAAGACTGGGAAACGATTGTCAACGCCGGGAACGAACGCCCGCCCATGTGGTTGCGCGTCAACACCGCGCGGATTACACGTGACGATTACGCCCGGCAGCTGCGCGATACCGGCGTGGAGTCGACGAAGTCGGACCGGTCCCCCGTGGCGCTGTGTCTCGGCCAACCGCTAAACATTCACGAGCTTCCAGGATTCGACGAAGGGCTGGTTTCGGTGCAGGACGTTTCGGCGCAACTGGCGGCGGAGGTCTTGAACGTTGAACACGAACGACAAAGAGTGCTCGATGTGTGCGCGGCGCCGGGCGGCAAGACCGCGCACTTGCTGGAAAGGCATGGTTCGCTCGATCTTGTCGCAATCGATCTGGACGCGGATCGTCTGATTCGCGTCACTGAAAACCTGGATCGTCTGGGTCTTGCCGCACGCGTGAAAGCCGGTGACGCCCTCGAGCCCCGGGATTGGTGGGACGGCCAGGCCTTTGACCGGATTCTGCTGGACGCGCCCTGCTCTGCCACCGGCGTGATCCGTCGTCACCCGGATATCAAGGTGTTGCGCCGGGCTTGCGATATTCCGGCCTTGGCGGCCCGGCAACAGGACATTCTGGAGGCGGTTTGGCCCTTGTTGGCCCCCGGCGGTATGCTGGTTTACGGGACCTGCTCGGTGCTGCGCGAGGAAAACGATGAAGTCATGGCTGCTTTTACCGCCAAAGGCGCAGACCGGGAGTCGATGGTCATCGAAGCCGAATGGGGGCGGGCGGGCCGCTTTGGTCGTCAGCTTCTGCCCGGGGACGGGGAAGGGGACGGCTTTTACTATGCCAGGTTGCGGAAAACACCATGATTCGCCTTTCGCATATTGTCGTCATGATCCTGGCCGCGTCGCTGTCATCAGCTTGCGGGTCCGAAACCGCGGGTGATCGGACCGTGATGCTGGAGGTGGTGAATGCCGAGGTGCAACGCACCGACGATACGACAGTGCTGAACGCGCAACTGCGTTACCGGTTCGGTGACGCCGTCCTGGACGCAATGCGGCATGGAGTTCCCGTTACACTGCTGGTGGAAGCGCGCATCGTAAACCGGAGCAATCGTCCGTGGCTGGAAGTCGTCTTGCGAACGCGGCGGTTGTATCGTCTCGATTACCACGCGTTGAGCAGCCGGTACGTACTGGAAGACGTGAGCAGTGGTGAACAAACGACCTACTCGAGCTATCTCGCGCTCCAGGATGCGTTGGCGCGGCCGCCGGGACTGCGTCTGGCTGATGATCTGAGCCTTCCGGAAGGCGAGCTTGTCGGGAGCGTGCGCGCGCGTCTTTATATCGAAGATCTGCCGCCGGCGATGCGCCTGTCCGCGTATCTGTCGCGCGAATGGCGGCTGAGCAGTGAATGGTACGTATGGACACTGGGCGGCTGACAGCCCTGAAACGTTTCGTCGCCCGGGTACTGCCGTACCTGTTGCTCGTCGTGTTGATGGTCAGCGCTTTGTATTTGCTCAGCGATGCCACTCAGAGCGAAGCCCGATTCGGTGTTTCCTATACCTGGTTGTTGCTGTTCAACACGCTGGTGCTGGTGCTGTTGCTCGTCGCCATCGGTGATCGCTTCTGGCATCTGTATACCCAGCGGCGTGAAAACGCTCCCGGCGCCCGGCTGACAACACGCCTGGTCGTGATGTTCATAGGGTTGGCTTTGCCAGCCGTACTCACCGTATACCTGTTTTCGCTGCACCTGTTATACAGAAATATCGACAGCTGGGGTGATGTGCGAGTGGAAACCGCGCTGGACGATGCCTTGCGACTCGGCCAGATATCGCTCAATACGCGGTTGCGTGATGTGGTCAGGCGGACTCAGGAAATGGTGCGCATCAACGCGCCGGCACTCAGGGGAGAAACCGGGGCGTTGGCAGCCCTGACGCTGAACGGGATGCAGCGTGACTACCGGCTGGGGCAGGTGGTGTTGCTGGAACTGTCCGGGAGAGTCGTCGCGAGTACCGCGCCGCGGCGGGGCCAGTTGACATCAGACGTACCCGGTGAAGCAGTCCTGCTTCAACTGCGCCAGGGTGATTCTTTTTACGCGGGTATCGAACCGCTGGGGGACAGGGGTTTGCAGATGCGCGTCGTCATGCGCATTCCCCAGGACGATCCATTAGCCGCTCAGAGAATCTTGCAGGTGATCAATCCGGTACAAACCGTTGCCGCCCGGCTGGCGAGTACCGTCGAAACCGAAGTGGACGCGTACCGCACGCTCGCGTATTTGCGCACCCCGCTCAAGTACAGTTTGACGATTACGCTGTCGATCGTGTTGCTATTCGCGATTTTTCTTGCCGTATTGGCGGCATTCGTCATGGCCCGGCGTATGGTCGCGCCCATCAGGCGTCTTGCAGACGCCACTCGAGCGGTCGCTGCCGGCGACTACGAGCGCCAGTTGGAAATACCATCCGGCGACGAGTTGGGTTCTCTGGTGCGTTCATTCAACACCATGATCGTCGAAATCAGGCGGGCGGCGGAAATGGCGCGGCTGAGCCAGCAAGAAGTCGAAGGACAGCGAAGCTACCTGGAAGCGATTCTGACGCGCCTGTCATCAGGCGTGCTGGCGCTGGACGACGATCATGTATTGCGAACCGCGAACCAGGCCGCCATCGATATTCTGGGCGCGCCCCTGGGGCAGTACATCGGTCGCCCGCTGGTGACGGTGACCCGGGACTATCCGTATCTTGCGCGCCTGACCGGGCTGGTGCAGGAGCGGGCGCGCCGCGGTCAGCATGAATGGCAGGAACAGGTAGTGTTGTTCGGGGCGTCAGGGAGACAGGTGCTCATGTGTCACGGCACGTCGCTGGTACCCGGTGGTTATGTGCTGGTCTTCGACGACGTCACGGCCATCGTTCAGGCGCAGCGCGATGCCGCGTGGGGCGAAATGGCGCGCCGGCTTGCCCACGAGGTCAAGAACCCTTTGACACCCATTCAACTGGCTGCCGAGAGATTGCGGCACAAGTTCCTGGCGCGCATGCCAAAGGAGGACGCCCGGATCCTGGATCGTGCGACTCACACCATTGTGCGGCAGGTGGAAGCGCTCAAGGAACTGGTGAACGCGTTCACCGACTATGCGCGCAGATCCCAGATTCAGCGCGAACCGTTACAGGTGAATGAACTGATCAGGGAAGTGGCGGATCTGTACCGCTCAGAAGACGAGGGTCTGATCGTGGATCTGGACCTGAGCGATGACGACACGCCGATCGCCGCTGATTCGGGCCGCTTGCGCCAGGTACTGCACAACCTGTTCAAGAACGCCATCGAGGCGATGGCGGAGCAACCGGAGCATTGGATCCGTGTCACCACGGCCTTCCGGAAACGCGGCGAGACGCGGCATCTGGAGATGCGGGTGGAAGACCGGGGTCCCGGGTTTCCCGTCGAACTGATGGACCGGCTGTTCGAGCCTTATGTGACGACCAAGTTCAAGGGCAGCGGACTGGGTCTGGCCATCGTCCAGAAGATCGTGGAGGAGCACCGCGGGATGATCCGGGTGGGCAACAGCAGTGAAGGCGCCTGGGTGGAGATCCAGCTGCCCGTCGGTGAGGAATCCATCTCGGCGGCGCGCGAAACCGGCTAAGCGCCGTGCGGGGGGCTTGCCACTCCCCTGGCCAGAGCCCTTGCCACGGCTGTGGGCCTGGGCCACACTACTCCCCTGTCGCTTTTTAGCCACAGCCCCCAAAGGGACCCTCGGACATGGCTGCTGCCCATATTCTCGTTGCCGATGACGAACCGGATATCCGGAATCTCGTCAAGGAAATCCTTGAAGACGAAGGTTATGAAGTCACCACCGCCGAAAGCGGTGAGGCTGCCCGTCAGGCGCGTCGCCAACGGCGTCCCGACATGATTTTGCTCGACATATGGATGCCGGATATAGACGGCATTTCGCTGTTGCGCGAATGGAGTGAGGCCGGACAACTGCCCTGCCCGGTCATCATGATCTCGGGGCATGGCACCGTGGAAACTGCTGTCGAGGCAACGCGTCTCGGTGCGTATGACTTCATCGAAAAGCCGTTGTCGCTCGCCAAACTGCTGGTGACTGTAGAAAGAGCTCTGGAGTCGCACAATCTCAAGAAGGAAAACGAGGGACTCAAACGCCAGGTACACCAGATCGTCGAACCAACGGGCAAGAGTGCGGAAGTACAGGAGGTCAAGGAACAGGCCAAACGCATTGCGCAACATGATTCGTGGGTGCTGATCAGCGGCGAGACCGGGACGGGGAAGGAGATCGTCGCCCGTTACATTCATCACCTGAGCGGACGAAGAGACGGCCCCTTTGTCGAGATGAACGCCGGCGCCTTCGCGCGTGAAGATTCCTCGCGCGAGTTGTTCGGTAGTGAACAGGACGGACAGATACGTTACGGCAGGTTGGAACAGGCCAACGGCGGGATTTTGTTCATCAATGAGGTAGGCAACCTGGATTTTGATACACAGGTACAGTTGTCGGGTGCGCTCGAGAGCGGTTCCTTCCGGCGACTCGGCGGTTCGGAGCCCGCCAAGATCGACGTGCGTGTCGTGGCGACTTCTGCGCGAAACCTCGAACAGGAATCCAAGAACGGTCGTTTTTACGAACCGTTGTTTTATCAACTCAACGTGCTGCCATTGCGCGTACCGCCGTTGCGTGAGCATCGGGAAGATGTCCCCGACCTCTTGAACGCGGCGGTGGATCAGTTGGTGGATCAGGATAATCTGCCGTACCGGCGTTTCTCGGTGGCCGCGCAGAATCGACTGCGCAATTACGCATGGCCCGGAAATGTGCGCGAGCTCAAGAACCTCGTTCAACGTGTGTTGATCCTGGGCAGCGGCGAGGAAATTGGATTGGCGGAAATAGAATCAACCCTGGGCGCGCAAGCCGAAGCTGTGCCCGAGGGTGCCGGAGAATTTGACATGCCGTTGAGGGAAGCTCGCGAACAATTCGAACGCCGTTATCTCACACACCAGCTCGTTCGTTGCGAAGGCAGCGTGAGCAAGCTGGCCAAGGCTGTGGGTATGGAAAGGACGCATCTTTACCGCAAGCTTCGTGCTCTGGGCATAGATCCAAAAACTGCAAAAACCGAAGCTCGATAACACCCCGAAGAAACAGCCATGAAGATCATCATCCTGGGTGCAGGTCAGGTAGGGTCAAGCATAGCCGAGTACCTCGCGCGAGAAGGCAACGATGTAACCGTTGTTGACCGAAGCAGCAGCGCGTTGGAATCACTGGGTGACCGCATCGATCTGCGCGTGGTGCGCGGAAATGCGGCACATCCTGATGTGTTGAAGGACGCGGGTGCGGAAGACGCGGATATGGTGATCGCGCTCACCGACAGCGATGAAGTCAACATGATTGCGTCGCAGGTGGCTTACACGCTGTTTCAGACACCCACCAAGGTCGCGCGCATCCGGGCGCCGGAGTACCTCGACCATCCGGAGATGTTTTGCAACGAGTTCATACCTATTGACGTGCCCATCAGCCCCGAAGCCCTGATTACCCGCTATATTCAACGTCTGATCAAGTACCCTGGGGCGCTGCAGGTACTCGACTTTGCCGACGGGCGCGTGCAACTCGTCGCTGTGCGCGCCGAGGCGGACGGGCCGTTGGTGGGACACGAAGTCCGCACTCTGCGCGATCACATCCCCGGCGCGAAGACGCGTATTGCCGCGGTATTCAGACGCGAAAACCCGATCATTCCCACCGGCGATACGGTGATCGAGGTGGATGACGAGGTGTTTTTCGTGGCGGCCCGGCGTGATATCAAGCGCATGATGGCGGAGTTTTCCAAGGTGGAAAAACCCGCCCGCCGGGTCACGCTGGCCGGATTCGGACACGTGGGTTTGAGTCTCGCGCGTGCGCTGGAAAACAACTATCACGTGACCATCATCGAACGCAGCCGCGCGCATGTGAAGCGCCAGGCCGAGCGGATCGGCAAGTCCACGGTGGTGGTTGGTGATTGCACCGATGACGCGGTACTGCGCGGCGTGGATATCGAGAACACGGATATCTACGTCGCGGTGACGAATAGCGATGAAGCCAATATCCTGTCTTCATTCATGGCCAAACGCATGGGTGCGGGCAAGGTAATGACGCTTATCAACCGGCCGGCCTTTGTGGATCTGGCGGAAAGCGGAGTCGACATCGCCATTTCTCCCCAGCAGATAACCATTGGCAGCCTGCTCGCGCACGTGCGTCGCGGACACGTGGTCAATGTTCATTCGCTGCGGCGCGGAGCAGCGGAGGCGATAGAGGTGGTAGCACATGGCGATCAGCGCAGTTCCAAGGTTGTGGGCCGGGCCATCGGCGACGTGGATCTGCCCGAGGGCACGACCATAGGTGCCATCGTGCGCCAGGAAGAAGTCGTCATTCCGCACCGGTCGACAAAAATCGAACCCGATGATCATGTGATCCTGTTCGTCGTTAACAAGCGCCACATTCGCGAAGTGGAAAAACTTTTCCATGTTGGCGCGACCTTTCTTTAAAAGGCCTCCGATGGCATGAAACTGGCCACCATTCAGCGCATCCTCGGCATGTTGCTGATGCTGTCCAGCGGCACCATGTTGCCGCCCGCCTGGGTGGCTTTCTGGTCACACGATGGAACCATCAGCGCGTTCCTGACGAGCTTTGTTCTGTTGCTGGTGGTCGGGCTGGCGCTGTGGCTGCCGGTACACCGCGCGCGTCAGGAACTTCGGGTGCGTGACGGTTACATGATCGTTGTCACCATGTGGTTGGCGGTCGGCTTCAGCAGCGCGGTGCCGATCACGCTGGCTGCGCCGGAGCTGTCGATTACAGATGCGGTGTTCGAAGCCTTCTCGGGACTCACTACAACCGGCGCAACGATCTTCGAGGAACTCGAAGTTCTGCCCCTGTCGTTGCTGTACTACCGGGCACAACTGCAATGGCTCGGGGGCATGGGTATCGTCGTGCTGGCGGTGGCCATCCTGCCCTTGCTGGGTATCGGTGGTGTCCAGTTGTACCGGGCTGAAACACCCAGTCCCATGAAAGATTCGAAACTTACCCCGAGAGTGAAAGAAACGGCGAAGGCTCTCTGGTACATCTACGCGGGATTGACGGTGGTGTGTTGCATCGCGTACTGGCTGGCCGGAATGGACTGGTTCGACGCGGTGACGCACAGTTTCACAACTATTGCGATCGGTGGGTTCTCGACGCACACGGAGAGTTTTGCCTTTTTCGACAGCGCGCTGATCGAAGCCGTTGCCGTGGTGTTCATGATCCTGTCAGGCATGAACTTCGCGTTGCATTTCAGGGCGTGGCGAGTGGTGAGCATCGCACCCTATGCGGGCGATGCGGAACTGCGCGCTTATCTCAAAATCCTTTGCATCACCGCGGTCATTGCGGGGAGCTATCTGGCGTTTGCGGGTATCTACCCGGACGTTTTTACTGCGGTTCACAACGGCATCTTCCAGGCCGTTTCGATCGGCACGACCACCGGGTACACCACGGATGCCTTCTGGCTGTGGCCCGGTTTCCTGCCGTTGCTGCTGATCATGGTGAGTTTTATCGGCGGTTGCGGCGGGTCAACGGCAGGTGGCATAAAAGTGGTGCGGTCCATGTTGCTGTATCGTCAGGGTGTGCGCGAAATCCGTGTGCTGCTCCACCCGAACGCCTATGTTCCCATCCGCGCCGGCGGGATCGTGGTGGCGCCACAAACCCTCACCTATATCTGGGGGTTTTTCTCCCTGTATGTGGCGTGTCTGTGTTTCGGTTCGCTGGTGTTGGCGGCGACGGGTCTGGACCTGGTCACCGCCATTTCGGCGGTCGCTGCCTGTCTCAATAACCTGGGCCCGGGGCTGGGCGAGGTGGGTCCCAACTACGCTTCCATCAGCAACCCGGCGAAATGGGCGCTGGTTATTGCCATGTTGCTGGGCCGTCTCGAAATCTATACCTTGCTGATCATTTTCACGCCCGCTTTCTGGCGCGACTGAAAACCGGCGGACAACGCGTGGATATCAAGGCGCTGGAAAAACTTCTGTCGGAAGGGCCCGACACCGCCATGTTGCGTCTTAGCCTGGCCAACGCCTGGTTGCGGGAAGGTGACGCGGAACGCGCCGGTGAACATGTGGCTCGCGCAGTGGAATTGGATCCCGGGTACTCTGCCGCGTGGAAGTTATATGGCAAGCTGCTTGCCGATTCGAATTGCCCTGAAAAGGCGATCGACGTGTATCAAAGAGGTATCGAGGTCGCCAGGAAACAAGGTGACAAGCAGGCGGAAAAGGAAATGCGGGTGTTTCTCAAACGAGTGCGGAAGGATCAGTAAAAACCCGTTTCGCCCTCTTCATCCGGGGGGCGTGTGTTGAAGCGCTTGTAGTGCCATTGGAACTGCACGGGGTTGATGCTCACGCAAGCTTCCACGCCGCGGTTCATGGCGGCGACTGATGTATCCACGGATCCCGTATCGAGCGGTTCCGGCGCGGGTAGCAGGTGCAGGCGAAAACCCGCGGCATCCGGGAGGCGTTCGGCCACGATAAAAATGGGGGTCGCGCCGGTTTTCATCACCAGTCGCGAACACAGCACCATGGTATAGGCGGGAATGCCGAAAAACGGCGCGAATACCCCGGTTCCCTGTTTGGGTTCCTGGTCGGGCAGCAACCCCACACCCGTGCCCCGGTGCAACGCGTTCAACAATTCCGCCACGGCGCGGCGGCCTACCGGCACCAGCCGGGAACCGGTCCGTTCCCTGGCCTTCACGATCAGGGGGTCGAGACCCTTTATGCGCGGGGGGCGGTAGAGAATCGGTGAGCCAGGATAGCGCTGCGATACCCATACGCCGGCAACTTCCCACGCGCCCATGTGCGGGCCGATGATCACGACGCCCTTGCCCCGCGCATCGGCGGCATCCACATGTTTGATTCCGACGGTTTCAGTGATGAGGCCCATCACTTTGTCGACCGGCCACAACCAGCACGGACCCAACTCCGCCAGCGAGCGGCCACCTTCGATCAATACCTCGCGAACCATCTGTTCGCGCGTGGCGTCATCCAGATCCGGGTAGCACAAGGACAGATTCATCCGGGTGACGTGTTTTTCCCGGTGGCCAAGCCGATACAGCATGCGCCCGATCATCGAGCCCATGGTCTGTACGCCTCCCAGGGGCAACAGCGCCATCAGGCGAAAGAACAGGATTCCGATCCGTGCGCGCATGAGGACGCACCCTAAACCGGGCCGCCGTCAGGGACAAGCGGATGACGGTGCCCCCGCCATCCATGGCGGGGGCGCCGTCTCGCGCACGGGCTACTGCCTGCTCCCGTCGACGTTGCCCGTGCGCGCTGACCGCGTCCTTGCGGTCGCCTGAGCGGGAGGGTAAGCAAGAGCATGCGGTGTCGAGGCGAAACGGGCCATGGCCGAGCGCCTTGCGGGCGCGTCCGGTTCTGGTGCGCAATGGCGTAAGCCCCGTGCCGACGCTTGCCCAAACAGCGCATAATCAGCAACTGCATGGCCGAGCAAATTGCCCGCGTCGTTTCCGTCATTCTCCACCCCTTCGTCATTGTGGTGGCAACGCTGGGTCTTGTGCTGAGCGCATCGGGACTGGAACGACCGGAGTGGGTTCGGTGGTTCCTGATCGTGCTGGGTACAACGGTCGTTCCCCTGCTTGCCCGTTTGGTTTTGCGCTATTGGCGCGTGGGCAGCGATTTCGACATCTTTCACCGCAACCAACGCAACACCGTTTACGTTCTGGCCGGGCTGTGTCTTGGCGTGCTGGTCGTCGTCGTGACTTTGTTTGATGCGCCGGTGCTGTTGCGCGCGATGGTGTACGCGGCATTGCCGGCAATCGTCGTCGCGGCGATGATCAATCGTTTCACCAAGATCAGCGTTCACGCGATGCTCATGGCCGGAGGGGGTGCCGTGACCGGGTTGCTTTACCCGGCGACATGGATCTGGGTCATTGCGCTCACGGGCCTGCAGGGCTGGTCGCGGGTTTATCTGGGCAAACACACGCCCACACAGGTCATGCTGGGTTGGCTGGTGGGCATCAGCGCGGTGACCGCGGTATTCGCGAGACTCGCGAGCGGTTATCCATGATTGGGCTGCTGCAACGGGTCACCGAAGCCAGCGTGTCCGTTGACGGGGACACCGTCGGGGCCATCGGCCCGGGACTCGTGGTGCTGGTAGGTGTCGAGCGTGACGATACCCGGACCCAGGCCGAGCGCCTGTTGGAGCGGTTGTTGGGGTATCGGGTTTTTCCCGACGACGAAGGCCGGATGAATCGCTCACTCGCCGATACCGGGGGTGGCCTGTTGCTGGTGCCGCAGTTCACCTTGCCGGCGGACACCCGCAAGGGCATGCGCCCGAGTTTCAGCCGCGTTGCGGATCCTGCGCTGGGTGAACGTCTGTTCGATTACCTCCTGTCAAAGGCGCGGGAACAGCATAGCGATGTCGCGGTGGGCGTGTTTGGCGCACACATGCAGCTGAGCCTGGTCAATGACGGGCCGGTGACTTTCTGGTTGCAGGTAAAAAACCGGCAATAAACGCCAAATATCGGTTTGTTCCTGCCGCAGTCATCGTTCGATAACGACGGTTTTTTCTTCACCGCCGTATCCGTGAACCGAATCGTGCGCCCGTACCCGGACCCCGCTCACCGATTCAGGAATTTTCACCCCCTGGAATGTGCGGGTGAAGGGTTGGTCGTTGACATGGGGGTGGCGCAATACCCGCGTTCCCAGTACTTCGCCGTCATCGCTCAGTATCTCGAAACTGTCGGCGTAGTGATCCCAACCCTCGTCGTCGTGACGAACAGTTACCGCAAAGGTGCAGGTATTTTCGGAATTACACCGCACCGCCACTTCCGTCACATCGGCAGCGCCCGACCATGCCAACCCGGGAAAAACCAGCATGCCTGTGACGAGCAAAATCGTTCCGGCGGGCCTCATTGGCAGACCTTCCTCATGCGGGCAAGTGATTGTGTGACCAACTCTTCGACATCCGTCTGATCGGTGTCTTCCGGTTTTTTGCTGGACAGACAGGATTTCTCTGCCATGGCCTTACTCCTCGCCTTCCCAGTAATCGTTCATGCCGGCGCCGCCATCAGGGATGATGAGGCGCATGGTTTCCGGTTTCCCATCGGCGCCGGTGAGGACGGAAAAAATGCTGTACTTGCCGGAATCCGGGTACTCGGCCACTTCGGGTTGTTCCTGCGTGCTGATAGCCAGGTATTTGAGTTCGGCATCCGAACTGTTGATGATCTGGTGCGCGGTTTCGCGGCCTCCCGGCGGACAACAAATGACATCGCCGCTGCGGATGGGGTGACGATCCTCGCCGATGCGCACTTCTCCTTCACCCTCGACCACGAAGAACATTTCCTCGTTGACCCGATGACTGTGAAAAGGGAACGCGCGTTTGCCTGGTGGCAGGACCGTGAGGTTGTATCCGAGTTTCCTCGCACCAAGCTTTTTCCCGATGTCTCCGAGCTTCGCCTCGAAGCGTTCGCCGTGTCCCCAGGGATGGAACTCCAGATCGGCGATGTTGAGGATAGGGTGTGTCATCGTGGTCTCCGTTCCGCGCGGGTCTGCATGAAACTGGTGTGACGTACCTGGCTCAGCGCGCAGCCTTGCGGTCTCGTGCCGCGATCGCTCGGGCTTTGTCGAGAAATGCGCTGATGACGTCTTCACCGGTGGTGTGTCCGTCGCCGGCAGCTTTCGAGTAGTTCTCGCGCATCCAGCCGGTCAACTCCTTCAAGCGCCGGGAGTTTTCTTCCTTGGCTTCAGTAAGCACGTCTCGCGCGATGTCGGAGTTGAACTGCTGCAGCTCGAAAAAGAAGCGCTCCTGGCCGTCGGTGAGGAAATCGAGTACCCCAGAAGCTGTCGAGGCATCGAGTTCGCCGTTGCCTTTTCGTTTTTGCATCTCGCATGCGAGTTTTGTGGCTTCGAGGGCATAGTCATCGAACTGGTCCGCGACGCTGCCGGTGTCCACATCGGACGCCAGTGGAATCAGTTTTATCTGTCGCTGCAACTCCGGGCGCTGTTGCCAGTCCGGGTGTTCATCGATGAGGTCCTCGACGAGTTTCGGGGCCAGCGCGCCGAGGGGCCATTTGTCCGCTTCCGGCCCGAAGCCGAGGTTAAAAGTCGTGCCGTGGATCATTTGGGTGATCAGTTCGTATCCGTCCGCGTCGGTGTCGCGATCGAAACCCGCGATATCCATGATCCGTCGGCATTCATCGGCGCTGCCGCGTTCGTTGGCGCCGACCCCATCGGGCCCCACATCCGTGCCTTCACGCTGGCGCAGGTCATGGGCGCCGGCAAACATGGCCAGATACAGGCGTTCACGGGTATCAATTTCGCTTCCGCGGGGAGAGTCATAGATCCGGAACAGACGGCCCAGCAGTGCCGTCGGATGAATCTCGTCGTGGTAGTGATGGTGGTCTTCGCTCAGGGAACCATGGCGCATGCTCACCCGGGCCAGGGTGAGTACGGCTGCGTCCATGGAATGTTCCAGCAGGTCATCGTGACCGAAACGCGCCGCAAACTCATCGCGGCGTTCGGTGAGCCACCACAGAATCGTCGGGTGTTGCTCCTTGAGCAAGGCGCTGGCGCTGTCCACATCCGGGATGCGGCTTTCCACTTCGTCCGGCGGGCAGCTTTCAAGTTCGGGTCGATGCAACAGCTGTCATTCCATATGGTGGGCTTTGAGTTTCCGGGTCAGCGTATTGCGACCCAGGCCAAGCAGGCGGGCGGCTTTTTGTCTGTGTCCGCCGGTGTGCCGCAGGGCTTCTTCCAGAAGGACGCGTTCCAGGCGCTCATCGGCCTGTTGCATGAGGTCTCGATCGCCGGCGGCGATGCGTTCCCGGACCCAAGACCGCACCCGGTCCTCCCAGTCGGCATCGGTGC
>SMWH01000113.1 GCA_004357005.1 Gammaproteobacteria bacterium | reverse complement strand
CGTCCTGGCTCTTCCCCTGCTTCTTCCATGGACCGCCGGTTCGCCGCACACGATTGACCCAGGGCCATGCACGAGCCGGTGATCGGATGTTACAGGCTCCGGTTATTCAATTGCCGCCGGATGCCCCCGAATTCCCGGGGCGGACTGCCGAAGCGCGACCGAAATGCCGCGCTTTTGTGTTTTCGGACACCCCCTGTACTGACTCACCGCCATTCCCGCGCATCGACAGATCCATACCCGGGGGGACCCCATCGGCCGCGCCCTGGCCCGCGCTTATCGGCTGACACAGGTCAATGCCCGGATTTTGCCACAGTGGTCATATAGTACCGAAGTCATGACGACTACCGGGCGGGCGCGAGGGCGACACCAGCAGGGTTGCCCTTTTGTTTTGCCCGCCGTCACCAAATAGCCAGGAACAAGGAGAGCAGGCATGAACATTCGACGCTTATTGGCGGCCATCACCACCGGGGCCACAGGACTCGTGCTCTCCATGTCCGTTGTCGTGGCCGATGACGACAGCGCGAGTTTCGATGAATGGGTCAGCAACGGCGTGCCTTTGTTGAACGTGCGTTATCGTTACGAGTTCGTGGACGAAGAGACCTTTGTCAACGACGCCAAGGCCTCGACCATTCGCACCCGTGTCGGCTACAAAACCGGCAAGTGGAGTGGCTGGCAGGTACTGGTGGAACTGGAAGACACTCACGCGATTCACGAAACCGACTACAACGGGCTCGGGCCCAACCCGCCCAACAAACCGACATTCCCCGTCGTGGCGGACCCGCTGTTTTCACAACTCAACCGCGTCTGGGTGGCCTGGGGCGACCCGAAGCGATTCCTCGTCAAGGGCGGGCGCATGCGCGTCAAGCTGGACAACGACCGCTTTGTCGGCAACGTGGGCTGGCGCCAGAACGAACAGACCTTCGATGCGCTGACCGTTCAGGGCGTCGCTGGTGAGAACTTCGATCTGTTCTTCAGCTATTTCCTTGATCAGAACAACGTGCTGGGCACCAGTAACGGCATGGATACGCCGATTCTGAACGCCCGCTGGAACACCAGCTACGGGCATCTGGTGGGTTATGGCTACCTGCTGGACTACAGCAATAGCGCCCTGCTCGATTCCCAGACCTGGGGTCTGCGCTGGGTCGGCAAATGGCAGTTCGGACGCGAAAAGCAGAACAGGTTCGACTACACCATCGAATTGGCCAACCAGTCCGATTACGCGGATTCAAGCAATTTCAGCGCGGATTACTCCCATCTCAAGGGCGTATTCAACTTCAGCGGTTTCTTCGCCGGTCTGGGCTATGAGGTCCTCGGCAGCGACAACGGCAACGCCTCGCTGCAGACGCCGCTGGCCACGCTGCATGCCTTCAACGGCTGGGCGGATCGCTTCCTGGTCAACCCCGCCGACGGGCTGAACGACAGCTACTTCACCCTCGGCTATGGCAAGGGCATGTGGAAGCTCTGGGGTGTATGGCACGATTTCGACAGGGACCACGGCAGTGGCAGCTACGGCAACGAATTCGACATCGCCCTGACGATCAAGCCATGGAAACGCTGGACGTTCGGCACCAAGTACGCCGATTACAACAGCGATGCACTGTTTCCGATCCCGGGCGTGCTGAGTTCCCGTGGCGCCAAGAAATGGTGGCTGTGGGCGGGGTTCGCCCTCTAGGCGTTGCGAAAAACCTTCACGCCACCTGAAGCAGAGCTGACGACGCCAGATCCCTTAAGCCCTCGAGATCGACGAGCCGGATCTGGCGTCTTTCCACCTCGATCAGACCATTTTTCTGGAAACGGTTGAAGACCCGGCTGACCGTTTCGGTCGCAAGCCTCAGGTAATTGGCGATGTCACGTCGTGGCATGGTGAGGTTGAATTCAGTCGATGAATAACCGCGTCGTATGAAACGCTCGGACAGCCCGAGCAGAAACGCCGCCAGACGTTCATCGGCGCTGTAATCCCCCGCCAACGCGTGGGATTGCGCGATGTTTTCGCTGAGCAGACGAAACATCTGCCGTTGCAGGCTGGGGACCTGGGCGGCCAGTTGTGTGATGTCCTGGAAAGGCATGACACAGGACGAGGCCGTATCCAGTGCGATGGCATTGCACTGATGTCTCGCGGAAGCAATCGCATCCAGACCGAGTAGCTCGCCCGGAAGATGGAAACCAAGCACCTGCTCGCGACCGGCGCGATCGATGGTGTAGGTCTTGAAACAACCGGAACGAACCGCGTACAAGGCATGGAATTCGTCGCCCACGCTGAACAGATGGTCTCCCGATTGAATGGTGCCGGATTTCTGCACGACAGCATCCAGCCGCGCAAGATCCTGCCGGTCCAGCCCCATGGGCACACACAGATCCCGCAGCGAACAATTGCTGCAGGCGATACACAGACGGCTCGTATCCAGCCGTCGGTGAGATTCGAGCGCCAACGCTTCTTCGCAGATCATGGAATTCCCCGCATTTTTTCCCGGGCCGCATCCCGGGGGTCCAGTTCCCCTACACGTTACCGCAAGCCTGCCCCCCATGAGAGCCGTGCGTTTGCCTATGGCCTTTCGGTTTCTACGTATAGGTGCCGGGGAGCGGGTATCCGTGGGGTGTCAGACCACGCGGGAAAAAGATTTTGCGGCGCCCGGTTGGCGTCGGTAGGCATCGAAATTCATCGCAATGGCGCGCAGCAGCAGCCGCCCCTTGGGCGTTACCTCGATGCTCCCGGGGCCGGTCTCGACCAGGTGGTCGGCGGCCAGGCCCTGCAAACGCTCCAGGTCATCGCTGAAGTAGTCCTGGAAATTGATGCCATAGCGATCGCTGAGCGCCTTCATCTCCAGCTTTCCATAGCACATGAGCTGGTGGATGATTTCTCGCCGCAACCGGTCATCCGGGCTGAGTTCCACGCCCCGCCAGATGGGCAGGCGGTCATTATCCAATGCCGCGTAGTAGCCATTCAGATACTTCTGGTTCTGGGCATAGCTGTCCCCGATCTTGCCGATGGAGCTGACACCCAGACCGATGAGGTCGGTGTCGGCGTGAGTGGAATACCCCTGGAAATTGCGCTGCAGATCGCCGCGCTCCTGGGCCGTGACCAGCTCGTCCTCGGGCAGGGCGAAATGGTCCATGCCGATATAGACGTAACCAGCCTCGGTCAGCAGATCCACCGCGCGTTCGAAAATGGCCATTTTGGTATCGGCGCCGGGCAGTTCCGCGTCCTTGATCAGCCGCTGGGCCTTGAACATGTGCGGAAGATGAGCGTAGCTGTACAGCGCGATCCGGTCCGGCCGGCGCTGCATCAGGCGGTACAGGGTCAAGGCCATGCCCGCCACAGTCTGGCGGGGTAAGCCATAGATCAGGTCCACCGCGACGGACCGGAACCCGCAGGCCCGCGCTGCGTCAAACACCGCAAAGGTATCGGCGGCTGATTGCACCCGGTTGATGGCCCGCTGCACGTCCGCATCCAGGTCCTGGATACCCATGCTGATACGGTTGAAACCCAGTCCCGCCAGGTGTTCTACAATCTCTTCGTTGACCGTCCGCGGATCCACTTCGATGGAAAATTCCCGGCTCTCGTCCTGGCTCAGGCTGAAGCTTTTCTCCAGCGCGCCCATGACGCGATTCATCTGTTCAGCGTTGAGGAAAGTGGGCGTGCCCCCGCCCCAGTGGAGCTGGCTCACCCTCCGGTCCCGATCGAACAGGCCACCCTGGAGTTCGATCTCCCGGCACAGGTAATCCACATAAACTTCCGCTTTTTCCGGATGGCGGGTGATGATCTTGGTGCAGGCACAGTAATAACAAAGCGCGCGACAGAAAGGGATATGCACATACAACGACAACGATTTGGGAATCGGATCGTCATTACTCATCTGAGCCAGCCGCGCGTAACGGATATCGTCCAGATCTTCGGTGAATTCCATCGCGGTTGGATACGACGTATAACGAGGTCCCAGTTTGTCGTAGCGACGAATGAGGTCCCGGTCCAGTTCGATCTGTGCCATGAGCGAGTTCCTGAAAATACAGCTATACGCGGCCACAGTAGTCCACCTGCCCGGTCCGCCGCATTGATATAGGTTAACTGCGTACTATTCCGACCATACCCTGCCGTATTGCCCATGACGACCCCCCGTCCCGCATCCTCCGCCACCGCCCGGCTCGCCTGGGCCGAAGAACTGGCCCGGCGTTTGTACGGGCTTGAGGCCCGGGCCATCGCCCTCGACGGTTATGCCTATCTCAACTTCAGACTGGAAACCGCGGGCGGAACGCGCTTCGTTCTCAAAATCGCGCCCACGGGCGCCGACACGGCCAGCGTGGATCTGCCGCTGGCTGCCCTGGCATTCCTGCAGGAGCGTTCCCCGACACTACCTTGCCCCCGACCGCTGCCGGGCAGCGACGGCAGCTACCTGCAACAGGCGGATGGCCAGTACTTGTTTGCACTGGAGTGGCTGGAAGGTGTTTTGTTGGCCAGGGCGCAGCGCCGTCCGGCGCTGTTCGATGCGCTCGGATGCGTTACCGCCCAGCTGCATCATGCCTTGGAGGGCTTTGCCCATCCGGGACTGGGCTGTCATTGCGACTGGGATCTGTGCCACGCGCTGGCAGCGCGGAAACGTCTGGGGTGCATTACGGATCCGGAGCGTCGCAACCAGGTTGCGGGGATATTCGACCGCTTTGAAGCCAGCGTCGCGCCGGTGTTTTCGCAGCTGGAACACGGGCCTGTGCACGGCGATCTCAACGACCACAATATCCTGGTCACCGGCGACGAAGTTGTCGGCATCTTCGATTTCGGCGACATGACCAGAAGCGCTTTCGTCGCTGACGCCGCCATCGCGGCGGCTTATGCGATGTTCGACGCGCCGGATCCCTTCGATGCCGCAACGCGGCTCTTCATCGCTTATCAGCGCTCTCGTCCCCTGCGAGAAAATGAACTGATGCTCGTGCCGGAAATGATCGCCACACGCCTCGCCTTCAGTGTAACCATGTCCGCCTACCGCGGGGACCCGCACCCGGACGACCCTTACGTTCTGGTTTCGGAGAAAGCGGCCTGGGCTGTTCTCAAACTTCTGGACGACGCGGGGCTGGATCGTTTGCGCGAAAATATTCGACGTGCCTGCCTTTGATCCATGAAACACCCCGGTTGCTCTCTTATTTGTGCGTCGGCCTGACCAGCGCCGCCAACATACCCAACACCAGCAAGGCGCCACCCGTCAATCGCCGCTGCACGCGTAACATGTTTTTGTTGTTTTTCAGTTTCCCGGCCAGCGAGCCCGCCGCCAGCGCATAGATAACGTCATTGATTATCCCCATTCCCACAAAGAGCAAGCCCAGAAACACAACCTGGCCTGCAATGTTGCCCTGGCGCACATCGACGAACTGAGGCAGAAAGGCGTAGAAAAAAAGTGCGGTCTTCGGATTGAGCGCGTTGACCACCACGCCTTCCAGAAACGCGCTGCGCAGGCTGTTTCGTGTGACAGGCAAGCTGGTGTGTTTGCCGTCCTTTCCACGCAGTTTGCGTATACCCAGCCAGATCAGCACCAACGCGCCAGCGTACTTGAACACGGTGAACGCCGCGGCGGACGACAAAAGAATGGCGGATGCGCCCAAAGCGGCAGCGGCAATAT
>SMWH01000112.1 GCA_004357005.1 Gammaproteobacteria bacterium | reverse complement strand
GCCTTGTTCGAAGCGGCGTGATTCAAACGCTGTGATATTGTGAAGGACCCATGGATGAACTGACGCTGGATATATCGCTCGGGGAACAACGGCTTAAAGTCGTCAACGACGGCGAGGTCGAGGCGGAGTATCAGGTGGCGACCGCGCGCAACGGTGCCGGGGAAATTATCGGCAGTGAATGTACCCCGCGCGGCTGGCACGCCATCTGCGCGAAAATCGGTGAGGGTAGCGCGCCGGGGGCGGTTTTCGTCGAACGCGAGCCCACAGGCGAGATATACGCGACCGAGTTACGCGCCGAACACCCCGAACGTGACTGGATTCTGACCCGGATCCTGTGGTTGACAGGGCTGGAGGAGGGCAAGAACCTGTCCGGAGATGTGGACACGCGCGATCGTCATGTCTACATCCACGGCTGTCCCGATGAGGATGAAATGGGTGTGCCCTCATCCCACGGATGTGTCAAGATGCGCAACTCCGACGTCGTCGCGTTGTTCGATATTGTGTCCGAGGGGACTCGTGTATATATTCATGAGTAGCGGCATATGCGCAGTCTGACAACCATCAGTACGCTGATCCTGAACCCCAAAGGTGGGTGCGGCAAAACGACTATTGCCACGAACCTGGCCGCGTACTACGCGAATGCGGGACATGAAACAGTGCTCATGGACTGCGACCGGCAGGGTTCGAGTTTGCACTGGCACCGCCTGCGTTCTCCCGACGATCCCGCTATCACGGCGACCACCGTGCACGACCAGAAAGCCAGCGTCACACTGGCCTGGCAATACCGCATGCCCATGGGCGTGGGGCGCATGATCATCGACTCGCCGGCCGGCATACAGCCCTATGAGTTGGCTGAATACCTGGGCCGGACACATAACGTCATTGTGCCGATACTGCCATCGACACTGGACATGCACGCGACCATGGAGTTTATCGATGTGTTGCAGCGTACCCCTGAAATGCGGCGTCAACGCGTACGCGTGGGGGTTGTAGCCAACCGCGTCAATGATCGGACTATCGTTCGACGGCAGCTCCTGAACATGCTGGAAGAACTCAACATTCCCCTCATCACCCGGTTCCGGGACACGCAGAACTACGTGTTCGTGGCCGGACTGGGCAAGGGCATTCACGAGATGCGTCACCAGCGTTTCGTTCAGGACCAGCGTGACTGGCTCCCGTTGATCACCTGGCTCGACGAACGTCCCCTCCAGCACGTTCCGGACCCGGATCTTCTGACGGTCTGAAGGGCAGGCGCGCAGTCATGTCGCTCGGGCCGTTGATGATCGGTTTCGAAGGTGCCGGGTTGTCGGCCGAGACCGGGGAACTATTGCGGCATCCTCTGGTCGGCGGTGCCGTTCTATTCGCGCGTAACTACGAAACCCGACAGCAACTGGATGAGCTGGTACAGGCCATCCATGCCGTACGCAGGCCGCGCCTGTTGACGGCGGTGGATCAGGAAGGTGGGCGCGTTCAGCGTTTTAGTGAGGGCTTTGTCGCCCTGCCGCCTCTGGCATTAATCGGTGAGGTCTGGGCCGACAACGAGGAGCGGGCTGCAACCCTGGCCCGTTCGCACGCTTATGTCATGGCCACGGAACTCCGTGCTCTTCACATTGACCTGAGTTTTGCGCCGGTGCTGGATCTGGCCGTTAACCAGGAAGTGATTGGCGATCGCGCGTTCGATTCCGACCCGGAAATCGTTGCGGCACTCGCCGAGGCATATGTGTCGGGCATGAGGGCGGCAGGAATGGCGGCGACCGTAAAACATTTTCCAGGGCACGGATCGGTAAGCGGTGACAGTCATGAGTGCACGCCGGTTGATTCCCGGCCGCTGGCCGAGATTCTGGAAAAAGACGCCCTGCCTTTTCGACGCGCCATCGTGGATGGCGTTGCCGGGGTCATGATGGCTCACGTGGTCTATTCGGATGCGGATGCGCGACCCGCCAGTTTTTCCTCGTTCTGGATAGGTGAGGTGCTTCGTCGCCAGATGAGTTACGCCGGCGCGGTGATCAGCGATGACATCTGCATGGGTGGCGCGGCGGGGGAGGGGGATTCCGCACAACGTGCGAGGTCGGCACTCAAGGCTGGTTGCGATGTGGTGCTGGTGTGTGACCCTGACGCAGTTCCGGGGGTTGTTGACCGGTTGGAAATCCACGAAGACCCGGCGCGTCTGGGGCGATTGGCCCCTCTGCATGGACGGGACAGGAAAACCTGGCGGGCTCTGCATGCCGATGCGGGTTGGAAGGAAGCACAACGCCTCGTTGAAACGCTGGCATAGGAAACGATGATCCCCGCGACCGCCGAGTTGATTTATTCCCGACAGGATATCGAACGCACTCTCGATCGCCTGGCGGAAACGCTCAATCGTGAATTTGCGGGCCAGAAACCCATCGTTCTCGTCGTGATGATCGGCGGAATGGTGACGGCGGGGCATCTGATCACACGGTTCGAGTTTGATCTGGAACTGGACTACATTCACGCCACTCGTTACCGGGGCGGCACCAGGGGCCAGGATGTGCAATGGCTCGCGCAACCGCGTCTTGTTCTTGGGGATCGCCCGGTATTGCTCGTGGATGACATCCTCGACGAGGGTCAAACACTGGTCGCGGCGATCCGCTATTGTCGGGAACAGGGTGCCCGGTCGGTAACCACTGTGGTGTTGGTCGAAAAAGTGCACGACCGGCGCCACCCGGATCTGGTCGTGGATCACGTTGGTTTGCAGGTTCCCGACAGATACGTGTTCGGTTACGGAATGGACTACCGCGGACGACTGCGGCATTTACCCGATATTTACGCCATAGACCTGGAACATGAAGACGAAACCCATTGATCTGGCCGTCATCGGCGGCACCGGTCTCGCGGACCTCGAAAACCTCGAGATCACCCATCGGGAAGTGGTGCACACGCCCTACGGCGAACCATCGGGTCCGATCACCCACGGGATGCTCGCCGGGCATCATGTGATCTTTGTGCCCCGGCACGGCGCGGCTTTCAGGATTCCGCCACACCGGGTGAATTATCGGGCCAACCTGTGGGCGTTGCGGCATCTGGGCGCCGCGCAGATTCTGGCAGTTAATGCCGTGGGCGGTATCCGCGATGACCTTTCGCCGGGCCGTCTGGCGGTGCCGGACCAGATCATTGATTACACTTGGGGGCGTTGTCACACCTTTTTCGAAGATGACCTCGATCGAATAGTGCATATTGATTTTACTTTTCCCTATTCGCAACCACTGCGTGGGGAAATCATCGGCGCGGGAAAAGACGCGGACATCGATATTGCCGATTCCGGGACCTACGCCACCAGCCAGGGACCGAGGCTCGAAAGTGCTGCTGAGGTGGATGCCATGGCGACTGCCGGCGCCGATATGGTGGGCATGACCGGAATGCCTGAAACCGCGCTGGCGCGAGAGCTGGATCTGAGTTATGCCAGCTGCGCCGTGGTCTCCAATCGGGCTGCTGGACGGGGCGAAGGCCCGATCACCATGGATGAAATCCTGCGGAATCTGGACCGGGGCATGAAAGATGTTCGCCTCTTGCTGGAACACCTCGTCGTTCGCCTCTAACCGGGTTCTTTGCAGGAGCGGCATATTGCAGGAGTGGCTTTGTCGAAGCGGCTTTCCAGCCGCGGCGGTGCTGTAGGAGCGGCTTTCCAGCCGCGATTATGTTTGTGAGGCGGCACGCCCTTGTGGGAGCGGCATCGTTGCAGGAGCGGCTTTGTCGGACCGGCCTTGTAGGAGCGGCTTTCCAGCCGCGATTGTGTTTGTGAGGCGGCACGCCCTTGTGGGAGCGGCATCGTTGCAGGAACGGCTTTGTCGGACCGGCCTTGTAGGAGCGGCTTTCCAGCCGCGATCAAATCCGATCGAAAAAACAGTACGAGAACGGATACTTCCTGAAATCCACAACGAGACCCGCCCTCACGGGATTCTCCAAACAGTAGTCAATCAACGTCCCGAGGGTTTCCTCCCGGCGCAAGGCACGATCGTGGTACGCCGACTGCCACACGGGACCATGACGCTTCAGCACATGGTTGATCTGCCAGCCGGTATACCCCTTCAGGCTTTGCATGAGCGACGCCAGCGTGCCGATCCTGAGTTGAGCGACGAAATGAAGGTGATCCGGCATGACAACGGCAGCAAGCAAGTTGATTCTTTCGGTTTGGTCCAGCCATTTCAAAGCGCCAAGTACGATGTTCGCAGCTTTGCCGTTCGTGAAAATCGGGGATTTGTCATGGGTACAGGTCGTCAGCAGATAAACTCGACACTGTTCTGAATAACGCCCGTTACGGAGTTGGCTTTTTCCCGCATGTTCCATCGGACCGTCCATGTCCATCGAAGTACATGCTGTATCCGGCGCCCGGGTTCATCAAGGGCACAGCGGTTGGTTTGCTGTAGGAAGATGTCGCGTCGCGGTTGACGAGGTTGACGAGATGAGGAATCGCGGCTGGAAAGCCGGTCCTACAAAGCCGCTCCCACGGCACAGCTTTACCAGGTGACGCCCAGTTGCCAGCCCAGAAACGACAGTTCATCCACTGCATCCAGAACCCGCGCGTTGGCTGATTCTCCCCGGCCGTGACCCGCGTCGGGGTCCAGGCGCAGGAGCACCGGGCCGCCAACCCCGTTTTCTTCTACCGCCCGTTGCAATGCCGCGGCAAACTTGCGCGCGTGCATCGGGTGCACCCGGCGGTCGTGTTGACCGGCGGTTATCAGCACCGCCGGATAACGGGTGTCGGCGCGAATGTTGTGCAGGGGAGAGTAAGCCTTCAGATACGCGCGGGCTTCAGGGTTATCGGCAACGCCGTATTCTTCCGACCAGTAACCGGCGATCAGAAAATGCTGGTACCGCAACATGTCCGTCAGGGGTGCATTGAGTACCACGGCTGAAAACAGTTCCGGTCTCTGGACCAGGGCAGCGGCGGCGGTCAAAGCACCGTTGGAAGTACCGCGCACGGCAAGCTGTGCGGCGCTCGTATAGTCGTTGTCGATCAGCCATTGCGCCGCTGCAAGCAGATCATCGATCGTGTTCTGTTTGTTTTCGCGAACGCCGGCCAGGTACCAGTCCTCCCCATATTCGCCGCCACCACGAAGATTGGGAACCGCATAGAGACCGCCCGCATCGAGCCAGGGCAGGAGCATTGGGTCAAAACGTGGCGTCATGGTGACATCAAAGCCACCGTAGGCTTCGATCAACACCGGCCGCGCTGCGCTCGGCCCGATGTCTCGCCCCACAAGCCACATGGTGATCACCGTGCCGTCCCGCGACGGGTAGGACACCTGACGCGTCTGAATATGTTGAGTGTCTGGAAGCACTGCAGGTTGTGCCCATAACCGGTATTGCCCGCTGCGCAGATCCATCCTGAACACCCTGTCCGGGCTGGCGAAATCTTCATAGCTGAAATAGGCCAGGGGCTGGTCAGGTCTTGCAACAAAGTGGGCAGTTCCCTGACCGGGCAGTTCCAGCACTCGATCGAGACGGCCATCGCGATCCAGCAGTTCCACATGAGTTGTCGCGCGCTGGATATAGGTCGCGATGACGGAATCTTTTGCCAGTTGAATATCCTGCAGGACCGCGTTCTTGCGTTCGGGAAGAAGCTCTCGCCAGTGTTCAGGCCCGGGTTTTCGAAGATCAATGGCGATGGCCCGCCCGTTGGGCGCGTCAAGGGTGGTGTTCAGATACAGGATGTTGTCGTCCACATCGCCGATGCCAAAAGTGTCCTGACCGACCAGGATGTCCTGCCGTCGCAGTTCTCCGGTCTTCAGCCAACGGCGGAAGTCGTAGAACCACAGGTCGTTGAACTGGGTGGATGTCCAGTAGGCGATCACCAGCCAGCGGGCGTCGTCATCCAGTATCGCGAACGGGCCTGCGGTCCCGGCCAGGGGGCCGGTTTTTTCCTGCCGAACCAGCACCGGGTCCTCTTCGGGCGGTGTGCCCAGACGATGAAAACGGATCTGCGCGGAAAACGGGTCGTCGACGTCCGCGAGTCGCCGATAGATGAACTCCTTTCCGTTGCGCAGCCAGAACACGGAACTCGTTTTGCCCGGGATCCGATCCGGCAGGAGTTCGCCGTCGCGAACACGAACCAACCGCAGGGTAGTGTTCTCGTCCCCTCGTTCATGCAGTCCCAACGCCACCAGTTTGCCGTCGTGACTGGGTACATACCAGGCAATGGCCGTGCGTCCCTCCGGGTCCAGAGAATGGGGATCAAAGAAGGTGTCTATCTGTCCGGAGCGCGTGTCCTGGATTTGTAAGACGGCTTGCTGGCGGTTTCCGGGCCGGGTCACGAAGAACAAGGCGTTCTTTGCCATGACCGGTGGGCTGATGGAGCCAACCCTCACCAGTTCGATCACCCGGTTGGTCAGATCTTCCCGGCCGGGAACACTGTCCAGGACTTCGCGGGCCCGGTGGGTCTGGTCCCGTTCCCAGTCGCGCACGCGCTGATCTGCGGCTTCCAGCCACCGATTCGGATCCGGGTCCTCCGCCGCGGCGCGAAGGGGCGCGCTTAACAAAACCGTGATCAGCGCGGCAGCGATCAGACAGCCAGACGGTTTTCTCGCGGGTTTCACTCGCGGCAGTTTCCCGGGTGCCGGGGACGGATGCCAAAAAGGGCCGGCAAGGCCGGCCCCTGATCCCCGGGACTCCCGGGTTATTCCTCGTCGTCGGTTTTTGCTTCCATCATGCGCATGGTCTTGTACTTGAGACCGAGCGCATTGCCGGATTTTTCGAGTTCACCGATGGCTTCCTTTCCCTCTACGCGGGATTTCACATGGATGAGCAGAGTCCATTGCTTGCCATCGTTGCTCCAAGTGGCGCAGTTGCGGTGATCTACCTGCCGGGCAACGGCCAGTAACTGAGACAGATCCGGCGCGGCGGGGGGTTCATTAAAACGTAGTTTGACTTCGATCATTTAAATCTTCTGGTACTACTGGTGGGATGGGGCCGCACGGTCGTCGTGAGGCGGTGTGCTAGCATTATAGGCGTTGTCGACGTAAACGCGCCATGGTTGGTTCCTTGTTTAGCTGCGTGGCTTACCTGCCTGGTCGATCTGCCGGGCCGACCCGCTGGCCCTCGAGCGCACTGATTCAAATCATATGGCACAGGAAAACCAGGCCACCACCACGGTGGATTCAAGTCTGTCCGAGGCCAAACGTTGTCTCGGCACGGGTGATATTGAGCGGGCCGTAGAGTTGCTCCGGGATGTGCTGCGTACGGATTCGGGTAATGCGGAGGCGCTTCATATGCTGGGAGCCGTGGCCCATCACGCGGGTGATCTGCCGTCCGCCGCGAAGCTGCTCGACAGCGCTGTGGCCCGGGCGCCGGAAGAGTTCAACTACCGGATTACCTTCGGGAACCTGCTGTACGATCGGGGCGATTTTGCCCAGGCGATTGCCCATTTCGGACGCGCCACTGAATTGAGCCCGGGACAGGTGTTGGGCTGGTACAACCTGGGGAATAGCCTTCAAAGCGATGGCCAGGTGGAAGGCGCGGTCGCGGCGTTCCGCCAGGCTGTGAAGGTGGATCCGGGCCACGTTGATGCCCGTAACAACCTGGGCGCCGCCTTGCAGGATCTTGGTGAACGTGATGAAGCCGTGCGTTGTTTTGAGGGTCTTCTGCAAGAACACCCCAGACACTCACCGGCCCTGTTCAACCT
>SMWH01000111.1 GCA_004357005.1 Gammaproteobacteria bacterium | reverse complement strand
TGGCGGAGCCATCGTTTTTCACGATAGGCGTTTCGTCGGGGAACTCGATCTCTACCTCCGCATCGTCGTGAGCGGCGACCAGGACCACATCGAATTTGCTGTTTTTCTTGACACACAGGCGCTCCGGATCAACCTCGGGCGCCTTCTCGACATCGTCTGGCAATGTGATGGTCAATGTCGTTTTCTTTTCACAGTCCTGCCCGGCGACCGCGCTGGACAAACTGGCAAATCCGCACAGAAAAAATACGCAAATGAATAAATGTTTCATGGTGTCTCCCGTTAAAAACAAGATCAATGGGTGGTCGCGATTCGGTCGGCCAGAGACGCAAGCGTGGGATCAGCCGCCACCAGCTGGCGTGGATAACCGGCCGCTACCGCGGCATTCAGTACTCTGACGGCCTGCTGTTCATCCCCGACCAGAGCATAAGTGATTCCGGCGTTCCATAGCACGTCCGGATTGGTGGCGTCGCGGCCCCGGGCCCGCCGAATCAACCTGACCGCTTCTTCCATGTTGCCGAGTTGAGCCTGGTAAACGGCCATCAGGGCAACAACGCCGGCGTCACTCGGGTCCACCTGCAACTGATCGTTTGCCATCCCCAAGGCCTGACTGTAGTAAACGCCTGCATCGCAGTCTTCCAAAACCTGACAGGCATCCGCGAGGTTGCCCACCAACCGGAAGTCGTGGGGCGACAGCTCTACGGCCTTTTCGAACATTTCGCGGGATTTCACGAAGTTTCCCGCATAGTAGTAGTTGGTGCCGGCGTTTGAATAGCCGAGCGCTGTCGGGTTGTAAGCCAGCGAGTAGCTGAAAGCCTCCGCAGCCTGCGGGAAATCTCCCCGCATGAAATGGATCCCGCCCAGATTCGACCATGACTTGGGGTTGTCCGGATTCAGGTCGATGCTCCTCTGGTAGGCAGCAATGGCATCCTCGAGACGACCGAGACGCCTGAAAAGGATCGCCAGGCTCGTATGGTTGTCCCAGTGTCCCGGATTCAGGTCGATGGCCTTGCGGAAACTCGCTTCGGCCTCGTCCCAGCGTCTCGCCTGTTCCAGTGCGATACCCAGCCCACGATGGGCGTCATCGTTGTCAGGGGCGAGACGGATAGCCTCATTGAAGGTCTCGATGGCGAAATCCGTGCGCCCGGTTCCCGTGTAAAGCCCCCCCAATGCTATCTGGACTTCGACGGAATCCGGGTCCAGCACACTGGCGCGGTCGCAGGTGTTCAGTGCTGACTCAGCGAGGTCCGTGTCCTTGGTGCTTTCGTACTTGGCCCAGTACGCGGAACACAGCCCGGCCTCGGCTTCCGCGAATACCGGGTCCCGGCGCAGGGCCTGGTTGAACAGATCGATGGCTTCATCGAAATCCTCGGCGATTTCCGCGGCTCGAAGACTGCCCACACCCTGCAGATACAGGCCATAAGCGCCAGCATCTTTGGTGGAGGGGCCGCCCAGACCCGATGAGTCCGGCAACAGCCGTATCTTCAGCGCCTCGCCGATGGCCCGGGAAATCTGTTCCTGGATGGCAAAGATGTCATCCATGCGGGCGTCATAGGTTTCGGACCAAAGATGATATCCGTCATCCACATTGATGAGCTGGGCCGTGATCTTCAGATCATCTCCTGACTTGCGAACGCTGCCTTCCAGAACGGTAGCGACACCCAGGGTTTCGCCAATCGTACGAATATCGAGGTCCTGGTTTTTGAAGGCGAAAGAGGAAGTGCGAGCGGCGACCTTGAGCCCCGGAATGTTGGCAAGGTCGTGCAACAGGGCTTCCGTGAGGCCGTCGGTAAAATGCTCGTTGTCTTTCGCTTCACTCATGTCCAGGAAAGGGAGGACAGCGATGGAGGACGCCACAGGTTCCGTGCCGGTCCAGTCGGTGTCCGGTTGTGGCAGAAACAACCAGAGGCCCACTCCGACAGCGAGTATCAGGACCGTTATGAGCAGGGATTTGCGTGCATCCAGACCTGCCCGGTAGATCTCGCTGCTTTCCGCCACCGCCGAGTCGGCCGTATCGCGCACCAGGCCCTTGGGAGTGATATCGAAGGCCCAGGCCAGGATCAGCGCTACCGGGAAGCCGATGATCAACAGGACGACGATGAAGGTCTGCGCCCAGTCCGGGATGTGCAACGGCGGAAATATGGCGGTGACCACCTGGATGATCACCCAGGCAATGACCACATAGACGACCGCCACGTTCAGGACGTGACGCCGCCGCAGTTCGGCTAGAAAACGCGTTAACACAGATACTTATCCCGTTGGACCGGAACGACTATTCCACAGCCATCCCCCGCGTGCCCAGTATAGTCAGTGGCACCAGCGCTTAACAATGAGCCATAAGCCGGGTCCCGGTTATCATCCCGTGCTGGGACGACTTCAGGGAGGTCAAGATGCCGCCAGAAACCATACTCACGCCCGTATTCGCCCTGGTGATGCTCACTTTTGTGGTCTGGACCATGCTGTATGTGCGGCGCATCCATTTCATGCGGAAAAACAGGATAAATCCGCAACGTGTCAGCACAAGGGCCAGGGCCGTAGCCGAACTACAGCCCGTTGCCGGGCCGTCTGACAATCTGCAGAACCTGTTTGAGTTTCCTGTCCTGTTTTACGTGCTGGTCCTGCTGCTCTATGTGACGGACCGGGTGGATGAGCTCTATGTGGTCGGGGCATGGGTATTCGTTGTTTTGCGATACCTGCACAGCTTCGTTCATTGCACCTACAACCAGGTCATGCACCGCTTCCTGGCATATCTGGCCAGCAGTTTGATCGTTTGGTTCATGTGGGCGCGCCTCGCGTTGCAGATTCTCTGAGGGACGGCATGTCGGATTTCCAGCCAGCATCCGCCAGGCCGAAATTTGCCTTCGAGGATCTCGCAAGGGCTATTGCTTTTCTTCTTCTGGCGGTGGGTACTCTCGCCGGGTGCGTAGGTGACGGGAACAAGTCCGTGCCGGATGGGGCTTTTGCATTCGCTGCTTTCGGTGATGAGCCCTACTTCGGTGACGATATGATGCGGGTGGAGCACGCCATTGAGGAGATGAACGCGACGTCGCTGGAGTGGGTGATCCATGTGGGGGACATTCTCTGGTACCCCTGTTCGGATGAGGTGCTGCGATCGCGGCACAAAATGCTGGGGACCATACGCCATCCAGTGCTGTTCAGCCCCGGCGACAACGACTGGACGGATTGTCACGGGCGCCGCGAAGGGGGCTACGCGCCCCTCGAGCGACTCCAGTTCCTGCGGAAGATTTTTTTCCCCACTCCCGGGCACGCTCTGGGCGGGCGATCGCTTTCTACCCAAACTCAGGGTGGTGAGTTCCCGGAGAATCTGCGCTGGATTTTTCGTGATGTCGTCTTTGCCACGCTGCACGTGGTGGGAAGTTACAACGCTCGCAATCCCTTTCCTGGACGCACCGAAGCAGATGATGCCGAAGCCGATCGCCGGCAGGCCGCGGTCATCGAATGGTTGGAAGGGACCTTCGCATTGGCGCGGGAGCATGATGCGCGGGCGATCGTCCTGGCGTGGCATGCGGCCCCGGTGTTTGGCAAAAAGCCCGGCGATCCGTGGCGCTCAGGTTTCGAAGAAATACTGGCTGCACTGGGAACCCAGGTAGCACGGTGGGGGCGACCTGTGCTTCTCGTGCATGGCGATGATCACGATTACGTGGTTGACCATCCATTGCGCGATCAGCGTGACGGGCGGTTGCTGGATAACTTCACGCGGGTGGAGGTCATGGGGATGCCACGGATCGGATGGGTGCGGATCATAGTGGACCCTGATGCCGCTGAACCTTTTTCCGTGGAACCACATTACGTCGGTCGTGGTTGGTGGTACTTCCGGCGTCTGTTTGGTGGCGATTAGGATAGAATCACGACCGTGATCGGGAACACACAGATATGAGTTTTGACGAGATCAACTGTTTCACGACCACCGTGTGGGTGAGACAGGCGCCCGACCACGACAAGCTCAACCAGGATCTGGTTGAGAACATCCGGCGTCTTCAAAAAAGCGATCCCAAAGGGGAGCTCAAATCGAATATTCTTGGCTGGCAGAGCAAACGCAATCTTCATACGCTCGCCGAGTTCAGTGTTCTCACGGAAATTATCGGAGAATCGCTCATCAAATTGGCTCGGCAGCTGATGATACGCAAGGGCATGGCCTGGACCTTTGACATGTGGGTCAACCTGAGTCCGGCCCAGGCCTACAACATGCCCCACATCCATTCCGAGTCTCATATCAGCGGCGTGTACTACGTGCGGGTGCCCCCCGGCTCCAGCAGCATTTTTTTTCGCGACCCACGCGTACAAAGTCGAATTCTCAAACTCCCGGTGGAAAAAGAGAGCCCGCTGCACGCGAGCAAGCTGTTCGTGCAGCCAGAGGAAGGAAAGATGTATCTGTTTCCGTCCTGGTTGGAGCATGGCGTCATGGCAGGAGAAAACGAGACGGACCGGATCAGCATCGCGTTCAACGCCCGCGCTTTCAAACGTCCTGTTGGCTAGCCGCAGCGACCAATGAAAAGAAAACGTTACGAGAAAGAACTGTTTCGGTTGCAGATCGAACTGTGCCGGATGCAGAACTGGGTAAAACGTAGCAAGGCCAAACTCGTCGTGATTTTCGAAGGCCGCGATGCGGCGGGGAAGGGTGGCATCATCGCACGCATTACTCGGCGGGTGAGCCCGAGGGTTTTCCGCGTGGTCGCGCTTCCGAAGCCCACCGATCGGGAACGGACGCAGTTGTACATGCAGCGCTACATCTCACAGTTACCCGCCGGTGGGGAGGTCGTGTTATTTGACCGCAGTTGGTATAACCGGGCGGGTGTTGAAGCTGTGATGGGCTTTTGTACCGAGGACCAGACGAGGCGATTCCTGGAACAGGTCCCGACCTTCGAACGCTGGCTGGTGAGCGGCGGGATAATGCTCCTCAAGTACTGGCTGGAAGTGTCCAGCGGGGAGCAGGAGAAGCGCTTTCGATCAAGAATGAGTGATCCCACCAAGCACTGGAAGCTGAGTCCCATGGATGTGGAGGCCAGGTCCCGGTGGTTTGCTTATTCGCGGGCCAGAGATCGAATGTTCGATGCCAGCGATACGGAACACGCGCCCTGGAATATCGTCAAGACCGATGACAAACGCCGTGGCTGGCTGAATTGCATCACTCATTTGCTCTCCCATGTTCCCTATGACGAGCCTGATTGGAAACCGATCCATCTGCCGGAACGCGATATGTCGGACGCCTATGATGATAAGGCGGCCATGAAAGGCAGGCGTTATGTGCCAGAGGTTTTTTGAGTCGGCGCGAGTCAGCTTGGGTCAGCCAGGGGTTAGAATACCGTTATGGGCATGGAGACATTCATCGTTTATGGGCTGATCGGCGCGGCGGCAGGCTGGCTGTCCAGTCAGATTCGCATGGGCCTGGGAATGGGTCTGGTTGGCAGCGTTCTGGTGGGTATCATGGGTGCCTTTGGCGGTGGCATTGTGTTGAACGGCATGGGCATGGTGCCGGTCAGCCTGGTGGGCGCCGTGATTGCTGCCAGTGTCGGTGCGGCCGTCGTGCTCTGGTTGCTGGCTCTGGTCAGCCGGTCCTGAAGTTATTCCTCGTCCCCGCGCGCTTCGGCGCGCTCCTTGTCGCGTTCCATGATCTGATCGCTGACCAGCCGGTAGGCGATGTAGTACTTGTAGATATTGGCCACATAACGAACGGTCTCGCGTCCGATCACGACCATGGCCGCGCGTTCCACGTTGTTGAACCATCGGTTCGGATCCAGCCCCATCGCCGACGCCTTGTCGCGTAGTTGCCGTACCCGGGCGGGGCCCGCGTTGTATGCGGCAAAGGCGAAATAGACCTGGTCTTCGGGGGGGATGGCCGGGTCGGAGAAATATCGGTCACGCAGGAATGCCATGTATTTGACGCCTGCTTTGATGTTGTTCTCGATCGTCGTGATGTCAGGAATACCCACATTGGGGTCGGCGGCGGTACTGGGGAGCAACTGCATGATGCCGATGGCGCCGGCGGCGCTGCGGACGTTTTGATCGAGTCTAGATTCCTGGTAACCCTGGGCGGCGATGGCCGTCCAGTCGAAACCATGTTCATCCGAATAACGCGCAAAGATCTCAAGTAATTTGTGGAGCCTTTCGCGTTCCTTTTGCGCGAGCGGGTTACCGACCCACTTGGTGTCCTGGAAATAGCGTTTGAAAAAGATGTTCCCCAGCAGGGTGCCCTTGCGATGCTGCCGCAGAAAGGCATTCAGGCTTTCCAGCAGTTCGGGGTTGTTTTTCCGCACCGCCCAGGCG
>SMWH01000110.1 GCA_004357005.1 Gammaproteobacteria bacterium | reverse complement strand
ATTTGATTGGGACGCAATTCCCAACTAGGATAGACCCCTCATAACGAGCGCCGGAGCCGCCGGCGCAGGGGGACCAACCGTGAAAGCTAGCCTCATCCGGGGCAGCGGCCGCGACGACACGGGTCGCTGCAGGCGGAGCCTTGCGCTTTGTTGTGTCTGGATTCTTTTGACGGGGCCGGGGGTGCTGGCCCAGCCTGCGGCCGAGCGCGAACGCGCAATCGAGTTGCGGCGCATCAGCATCGAGCGCGTCGCCGCCAGGCAGCCGGATTTGCAACTGCGCCCGTCCATGGCCCGCCACCTGAAAGTGCGTGTGCGCTCGAACATCGTCGGAGACGCGGACGGTGACGGATTGTTCGATACGGAAGACGCGCGTTTTTTGAGGGATTTGCTGTCGCACAGGCGCATCGTCCTTGATCGCGGTCAGCGACCGCTCGCGGATGTGGCCTATCCTTGCGGGAATCTCACTCCGGCGGATCTGCGCTTGCTGATCGCGGCACTTCGCGCGCAACCCACGGGTTACCGACTGGATTCCCAGTGCCATTTCCGCCAGGCCATCGGGACGCCGCTCGTGCCTGAGCCACGCGCCCCGCGCACGCCTTACACCATCGATGACCAGTTTGCCGATGTGGCCGAACAGGTCCCCGAGTTTGGTGGGCTCTATTACGACGAGGATGTGCTCAAAGTCGTGTTGACCGATACCGATGACGCGGTATTCCGTAGAGCCGTGCGCGCGATCACGACCGTGTTCGGCAAAGACCTGCCACCGCCAGAGAGCATCGAGCCAGTTCAGGGCACATTCCAGTTCACCGAGCTGCGTGCCTGGAAGGGCCGGGCGGGTCCCACGCTGTCGATGGATGAGGTCACGTCACTGGACGTGGATGAACGCCGCAACACTGTCACCGTGGGCATCCAGGATATGGCCGACCGCGACGCGGTGGAACAACTCCTGACCGAACGCGGTATTCCGGCGGAAGCCATTTACTTCAAACACCGCGGTGTTTTCACCGTGGACAATCACCAACTGATACCGCAACTGCAGGGCACCACCCGGCCGTTGCGGGGCGGCCTGGCAGCCGGCGTGGCTGGCAGTAGCGCAGGCAGCGGCGGTACCATCGGTTTTCTGACCTGGCGCGGCGGTGAGATCGGTTTCGTGACCAACGAACATGTCACAACGAACGCCGGCAGTGTCGGCGACAGTTGGTCCCAACCAGCGCAAAACGCCGCAGATGCTGTGGAGACAGCGGATGCGGGGACCTTTACTGGCGGTGCCTGTCCCAGCGGTTGCACGTGTACCTGGGCGGACGCCTCGTTTTTCAGGTTGAACCCCGGAGCAACCGGCCGTATCGGTCTGATCGCCAAATCGTCCCACTACTGGCCCCACAGCCTGGCGTCGAGGGTGTCCGTCAAAGGCGGAACCCTTGCCTGTGGCAACACGGCACATTGGACCGGCAGTATGAGTGGTCATCAGGAAGGCACGGTGGTAGAGACCTGCTGTGATGTGGATGCTGACTGGAGCGGGGTCGGCAACTCGCCGAACGTGGTTACGCAATTGTGCCAGACCATCGTCGAAGGTGGTTCAAGACAGAGCGGGGACAGCGGCGGCCCCATGTACCGGCCACACTGGGGTTTTATCGAAGTGTCGCTGCACGGCATCTACTGGGGCAGCATCGGTGAAGAGCGCGCCTTCGCGCCCATGGCCAATATCGAAGCGGAGCTGGGCTTTCTCCATCCGGAATACTGGAACGAGAAACCCACGCCCACCATTACCTCACCGCAGCAGGACGAAGTAGTGGGTTCCGGCGCCTTTCCCATCATCACCGCCAAAGCGGATTACTTCGACTTCGAAGACGGTACCTGTCCCAGTGGTAACTGTGAGATCAAGTGGATCGTCGCCTACGGAGGCGGTCTCATCGGGACCACCCCGGTGATTGACGGCAAGGCCGAGATCGAGTTCATGCTGGGCAATCCGGGCAAGCATTTGTTGATCGCCGTGGCCACGGACACCAACGGCGCGCTGGGTCCGGACTGGGTGGAGTTCAGCACGGGCAACTCAGTGCCCCAGGTGTGGATCGAGTGGCCGCCCAACGGACAACAGGTCTATCAGGGATTCACGTACCAGGTGCAGGGCAACTCTTTCGACAACGAACTGTTCCATGCCTTGAATTGCAATGTCATGAACTGGAATTTCCCGGCAGCTTCTTCGCCGGGTAGCGCCTCGGGTTGTACTGCTCAGGTCGTCTTCAACGGGCTGGGCCAGAAAACCATCACTCTCACCGGCACTGATCCGGGCGGGAAATCGGCAACGGCGCAGGCGACGATCAACGTGGTGAACGCGCCTGCCAACACCGGCCCGGTGGTGACCTGGATTACGCCGGCCCAGGATTCGGGGCTGGCGCGCGACCAGGTGGCCACCCTGACCGTGCGCGGCAACGACCCGGACGACAAGAGCCCGATTTCCTACGCCTGGTACGTCAACGGCAGCATGCTGGTTGGCAACCCGGGCCAGATCAACATCGGCAACACCAGCGGACCCGACAACGCCAACACCAGCACCACGTGGACGCCATCGGATGATGTCATGACGAATTGCGGTGGCACGCCGGTCCAGTTGCAGGTGATTGCCACCGATGCTGACGGCGATACCGGCTCGGCTACGCGGGATGTGGTGATCGCTTTCCCGCCGTGTTGACTGGCGTGATCAATCGAATCAGGAGTACTCAAAAATGACTGAGCACAAAATCGATAAACGAACTGCGGATTTTGTAAAACACCTGCGCACGCGTTATGACCTGGAAAGGCAAATGGTCATTGACCGGGCTGAGACGGATGAGAAAACAATTGTGGCTTCTCTCAAGGCACGCAGCAAGGCGTTACAGGATTTTAGTGAAGCGGACGCAAACATCGGCGAGTTCGGATTAGGCCAAATTATTCCAATGCCGTGGGAGATTTACCCGCCGTTTGGCGTGCCGAGAACTGGTTGGGTTGATACGGTTGTGTGCGATTTCAAGCAGACATTGAACATCGACGATGCCACGTACGTAATGCTGAGTGGCGACCCGGATTATGACCACGGGCCGATCCCGCCCAAGACCGCCTTGGCTCGAACCAATGCTGGTATCGTCTTCCCGGATACGTCGGGTTTCATCCTTGTGGGTTATGTCACAGAGATCGATGTCCCGGCGGCAAACGATGCGACCTCCGTCGCGATCACCTCTGCACTCCACGCGAGTTTTGGCTGGGTGGAGGCCAACTCGGTGCCAGCAGGCATGGCGCATGTGTCGGCGAGAGCACAGAGCTGGCTTACCGGGGCTTCGGGGTTTCAACCCGCACCGGGAGTCTCACTGGTGAACTTCACCGTCACCAACGGCGACATTCTCAGCCACAACGACATGGCGAGCAGGCAACTCGACGCCATTTTCGAGCTCAGCGGTTCGGTACCCGGGGGCGGTGGCACGACACTGTCTCTGTACGAAACCATCCTACTGACGGCGATGTCACCCAACGCCCACGCTTACATCAGCGGGAGCTTCACATGGGCTCCGTTGAACGTGGTTATGAGCGAGGGGTGTAAGCCCATTCGTTTCCGGCGCTGGGGCTACTGGGGCCGTGTGTGACCGTTCAATTGTCCTGAAACAAGGGCGGCCCGGTCATGCACGGGCTGCCCGTCAGATCCCTCTGGTTTTGCTGTTGTCTCCCCGATTCTTTTAAACAGACCGATGGTCGGCGAGGGGTCGCGAACGGTTGGCTTGGGCCGCAATCACTACGGAAACTTGCATTGCCCCATGTTAACGTTCGCAGTGGTTCTGCGTTTTGTGGGAAGGGACTCATGCAGCAAGCAAAGAGACGTGAGTGGATGCTGGCCGGTGGCGTGAGCATTCTGGCGCTGGCCGCCAACATGCCCCAGGTCGTCCAGGCAACCATCGGGGTTGACCGCAGCATTCTGGTCCTGGTGTTGGGCGTCATTCTTTCCATTTTGTTGCTCAGCCACTCCCGGGCGATGCTTGTCGTGGCGGTGAGCGCGTTGTTTGCCGGCGCCAATCTGCCGGAGGCGGTGTCCAGCCAACTTCATATCGAGCCGAATGTCCTGCTGGTCGCGCTGGTCGCACTGGTACTGGTGGTTTTGATCAATCGCTTCATGAACGTGCTGCCTACGGGTGTTGAAACGACCTACAAGACCGAACATGGCCTGCGCATGTTGGGGCACGCGATTTCCGCCGGCCGTATGGACCTGATCCAGACGCTGGTCGATTCCGGCGTGAACATCAACGCGCTTATTCCCAATGGAGAGCTGGTGCTCAACCGGGCTGTGGGCACCGGAAATTTCGACGTGGTGCAGGTGCTCGTGGAGTATGGCGCCCGCGTCAACGGTTCTGACGACTCAGGAAAACCGCTGGATGTGGCCCTCAAGATGGGTCACCGGCGCATCGCCGGTTATCTGAAAGAACACGGCGCTTACTGAGCTGACAACAGTATCAGGTACAAAGCCCCGCTCTGCGGGTTTTTTTTGGCCGGTCATTGGCAGTCGAAACCCGCCGGCTGTTAATATGTCGCTGCACGTGCCCACCGCGGCCCCATAACCCGAGCCATCCCACCCCATGAGGCCTCTTCACCGAACTCAAATGCCGCAACGTCTTCCGCGCAGGCATCGCCTGCCTCGTTCTTGAAGCAGAGGATGAACAGCGCGATTGAAACCGGCGCGTCCCGGAAGCGAGATGTCATCGCCCTGGCGGTGGTGTTCGCGGTCATGGCCGGCTAGCCGGCTCTTGCAATGAGATCGCTGATACACATTGTTCCTGGCCTCCTGTGTCTCACCCTCGTGCTCGTCCACACAGCCCTCGCCGACACGGGTCTGGATCCGGTCGAGCTAAGCATCGTGAGCCACGTTGACAGTGAGCAGCGCCGGGCCGTGGCGTTGCTGGAAGAAGTGGTGAACATCAACAGCGGCACCATGAACCTGGCCGGCGTGCGCCGCGTGGGTGAGGTGTTCGCGCGTGAGTTTTCAACCCTGGGATTCGATGTGGAATGGATCGAGGGGGCGGCGTTCAACCGCGCTGGTCACCTCGTGGCCGCTCGTGGCGAACAGGGTGTGCGCCTGTTGCTGATCGGGCACCTGGATACGGTGTTTGCCGCAGACAGCAAGTTCCAGCAGCTTGAACTACTGCCGGGCAATTACGCCAAAGGGCCCGGGACCACCGACATGAAGGGCGGTGATGTGATCATCGTTCAGGTCCTGCGGGCGCTGGATGCGGCCGGCGTGCTGGACCAACTGAGTATCCGGGTTGTGATGACCGGTGACGAGGAGGACCGGGGTGAGCCCCTCGAACTCGCCAACCTGGCGTTGATCGATGCCGCCAGATGGGCGGATATTGCCATCGGCTTTGAGGATGGCGACGGCGATCCGGAGACCGCCGTCGTGTCGCGCCGCGGTTACGCGAGTTGGCAATTGAGCGTGAGCGCAACGCCGGCCCACTCGTCGCAGATCTTTCGCAGCGACATCGGTGACGGCGCTATCTTCGAGGCGGCGCGCGTCCTGGAGGGATTTCGCGTGGCCCTGTCCGGCGTGCCGAACCTGACCTTCAATCCCGGGGTGATCGTGGGTGGCACGGAGGTGGCGCTCGATGCGGACACCTCCCGGGGTCGCGCGTTCGGCAAGGACAATGTCATCGCGAAAAGCGTGCTGGTGACCGGGGATATCCGGGCTGTTTCGCCTGAACAACTCGCCGATGCGAAGGCGCGCATGCGCGGCATCCTGGCGCGGCACCTGTCCGGTACCGACACCGAGATGGTGTTCTCGGACGGCTATCCGCCGATGGCGCCCTCGGCAGGCAACCTGAAGTTGCTCGAGCTCTACAGCCAGGTCAGCCAGGCGCTGGGGGCGGGGCCGGTGACCGCCGTGGACCCGCGCAAAGCCGGGGCGGCGGACATCTCCTTCGCCGCCAGGCATGTGCGGATGGCTCTCGACGGGGTCGGACTGATGGGCCGGGGCGGACACACACAAGACGAGACCGCCGATTTGGCCACGCTTTCGCTGCAGACCAAGCGGGCGGCGGTGCTGATGTACCGCTTGGGTCCCTCATCGCGCTAAGGACCCCCCCCAAAAAAAATACCGAAAAGGCACCGAAAAGAGGTCAGATCCCAACTTTACTATGCCGAAAACGGCGAAGACCCGTCTCGTTTTTGGGGCTTTTTTGAGTCTTTTCGGCTTTTTTCCGGCGATTGACCGAATCCGCCGGCCCGGATGGCTCATTGACTATTGCCAGTCAACCCCGTAGGGTCCGGCCCTGAGGCCATGCAGGTAACTGTACGGCCTCGGTTTTTTTTGCCGGAGTGGTCATTTTTTGATCACTCGTTTGGCACCTACCTTGATCGATCGTTGATGGCGCTGCGTGCCCCTATCTGCGGTTCAGGCGGGCACCTGAGGCGGAAAATCCCTGGAAATTGCCGGAAGGCATGTTGCCGTTCATGACTGCGTGTTGGGTCGCGGATGGCTATTAAATGACAACACTTTTTTGGAAATTATATAGATGAATATTTATGCTGGAAATCTGCCCTATAGCGTCACCGAAGACGATCTGCGTGAGGCGTTTGCCGCCTTTGGTGAAGTGACCAAGGTTCAGTTGATCACCGATAAGTTCTCCGGTGAGTCCAAGGGTTTTGGGTTCGTCGAGATGGCGAACAACAACGAAGCCGATGAAGCCATCAAGGGCTTGAACGATACGTCCTTGAAGGGACGTGATATCAAGGTGAACCAGGCCAAGCCGCGCGGCGAACGTCCGTCCCGGCCTCGCTACTGATTCTTCGCCAGTAAACTGGCTTCAAACCGGCCCGCTTTGGCGGGCCGGTTTTTATTAGCCTCGCCAAAAGCTCGATTCCCCGTCGGATATGCCGCTGATCTGGGACCGGAAGACCACAAGGCCGGATCTGGGCGCAACTGACCACCAAAAAACGTGATCCAGGTCAACTCGCCTGACATAATTCGGTCTCTGCGGTCCGTTAAGTGAGATGTGCGGTGTGCCCCACAACCACAGGGGTTCACATGACACGTTTTAACCAGCTTCGAACAGCCTTTCTCCGGTTCCTCGCGTCCATGCTCGACACGTATTTCCTGCACCCCGCAGGAAACAGCGATGTCGTAGCCATACAGGTCGGCAACCGCCGCCCCGACAGCGCGAGGACACCACGATGACTTTTTCCGGCGGAAATTCTTCCCGGCACCGGCGCCGGCGTATGGCGATGGAGGTCGCGGGCCATCGCGGCCGCGGCAATGAAATGTCCCGGCGCGCTACTGCCCGTCTCCGGCCACCGGAGCCCGAAAAGACGCTTCCGGTCCAGTACACCGAGCAAACTGCCGCGGCTGCCCTGGCCATGGAGCTCGAACCGGCCACCAGCGGCGTGGCCGACGCGGAAACGGCCAACGGGTCGACATCGGTCGATCAGTCGCGGTCCGATTCCATGGTCGAGACCTTCACTGGCAATGGCCTGGATCTGGAACTCGAGCCCGCGGCTGAGCCGGACCAGGCTAACGGCACGGCGCCGGGTGTTCGACTCGAGCCCGCGGCTGAGCCTCACGAGGCTAACGGCACGGCGCCGGGTGTCCAACTCGAGCCCGCGTCCGAGCCGGACCAGGCTAACGGCACGGCGCCGGGTGTTCGACTCGAGCCCGCGGCTGAGCCT
>SMWH01000109.1 GCA_004357005.1 Gammaproteobacteria bacterium | reverse complement strand
TGAGCAGGCAGGGCCAGGGCCGGGCGGATGCGCTTGCCGTTCTCCTGGCGCCGAAACAACCGGCCGCGATCTATTCCACGGACTACCGGCGGACCCGTGACACGGTGGCGCCCCTGGCAAGATATTCAGGGGTGGAGGTGACGGTCGTGGATGGCCGGGACACGGATGGTCTGGTCAACATCCTGTTTGAGGGTCATTGCGGTGAGCGCGTGGTGGTGGTTGGTCATTCCAACACCGTGCCCACGCTGCTCGGGCAGCTGGGAGTTAACGGGACAATCGTGCTCGACCACGATACCGGGTACGGGGATTTGTTCGAAATACGCTGGAAGGACGGCGCAGCCGTGCTCGAACGCGGTCGTTTCGGCGACTGATTTTCAGTCGCTTTGATGCAGGCTGCGCGCGATCCAGATCGTCCGGTACAGGGCGGTGAGGGTTGAACCCGCCGCGATCAGCGCCAATGTCACGATCATCAGCGTGCCGGGTTCGGCGCCGGTGAATGATGCCACGGTGGCATCGAAGATTCCCCCGGCGGCCAGACCGATCATGCGTTCCGCGCGCTGCATCACTCCGAAACGGCACGATACGCCCAGGGCTTCACCCCGCGCACGCGTGTAACTCACCAGCAAGGAGCCGCCAAGGCCGACCAGGCACAACAGCACGGGCAGGCCGCTGTCGAAAAATACTGCCAGGCCGGCGAACAACATGAAGTCCACCCATCGATCCAGCGTTGAATCGATGAAGGCGCCGGCACGAGAAGTGCGTCCCTGGGCCCGGGCGACTTCACCGTCGAGGGCGTCGGCGATCCCGCTCAAAAGAATCGCGTAGCCCGCGGCGGCCAGTTGTCCGCGGGCAAACAGGACCATGGCAATGGCGCCGAAGATGACTCCGAGTACGTTGAAAGTAGTGGGCGATATGCGGCGGCTCGCGCAGAAATCCCGAAACGGTCGGAACAGCCAGTAAAACCAGTCACGCAACCAGAAACCCAGCAGAAAAGAGCCTGCGCGACCGGATTTGTTTTTGCCCGGCGCGCGACTTTCGGCGCTGAAAGCGTAGACGATCATGCTCAATACGCCGAACCCGGCGAGCGCCAACAGAATTCTGATTTCGGGTCTCATCAGGTCTTTTCGTTTTGTTCCTTGTGTCGGTCCTCGTGCCTGTCTTCATTCCGGGCCCCGGGGAACTGTTTCTGATGGCGTTTCAAAGCGATAAGCCCACGCGCCACCTTGGGCCACGCCAGCAACAGTGGCCAGCGCATCTGGGCGTCAGTCAGTTCGATCCGGATGCCCGTTCTTCGCTCCAGCTTGTGCGCGATGTACCGGGGCCAGCCACTGAACGTCAGCACGTATTTGGCCCAGCGCAGGGTGGCGCGTATTTTCGAACGGGCGAAGTAGACACGCCACCTCATGCGGTCTCGCCAGGTGGGATCAACCGCGCGCCGGAACCCGGTGCCGTCGCGAAGCAGTTTCCCGTCGGTGGCGCCGGTATCCAGTACAGCTTGATACAGCCGCGTCAGGATGTCGCGTTCGCTGGCGAACACCTCGTCCACCCGATCCGGAGATTCCGGCCGGACTTCCGCGCCGTAGGAGACCCGCAGCATCGTTTTGCAGAACTCAGACACATCGAATGGCGCGGAGGCGTATACCGGAACCCACTCGAGGGTCTGGCGGCGTGCCTGCGCCAGAAGATCATCCATGCGCCGGGCCGTCGAACGGTCGCGGGCATGGACCACCGCGACCTGCTGACTGAGTCGTCCACGACAGAAGTGGTCCTTCGCGCGCGAGCCCATGGCCCGGCGAAAATCCCGGGCGCTGATGATGAACGCCTTGACGCCGCCGGACACAGGCCCGGGTAGATAGACAACATTCGGCGGCAGTGCGCGGTTGAGTGCGGCCATCATCGGTGGCCAGCCATTGATGATGGTTCGCGCGCCCTGGTAAAAACGACGATAGTCGTCCACCACGAAGAAAGCATCCGCCGCGCTGTGCTGACCCGGGCTGGTGCCCAGCAAATGGGACCCGAAAAACACGGTGGCAAGCAGCTGGTCGGGACACAGCCCCTCGAGTTGTTCGATGGCTTTGGCCAGGTCCGGCGGGATCGCGACCACGGGATTTTCCGCACTCATTGCCGTGTCCCGGTGTCGTCGCGCAGTTGTTGCAACTGTTCCACCATGCGGGCTCGCATTGCTTTGATAAAAGCCTCCGTGTGTTCCTCGTCCGCGTCCGGTCCCGGGAACTCGAAAGGGCCCGTCATCGTGAATCGGGCCCGGATATTGCGTACCCCACGTACGAAGTCCCCCAAATGGGCGCTTTGCCACATACCGTCGCCCACGACAAGGTAGACGGCCCATTGCCGGGCTGCAAGAATAGCCTTCAAGCCAGCGGTCCGGAAGCGCCCGATATCTCCCGTTTTTGTGCGAGTTCCCTCGGGAAATATGGCGACAGGGCGCGGTGCTGCGGCGGCGAGGTCACGCAGGGCGTCCAGTTGCCGGGGCGAAAATCGCACCGGGTCCACCCTGGGATGGCCGTAGAGCCGGATATTGTGGGACACCGCGGGTATCCAGTGAGCGTAGTGTTCGCGGGCCACGAACAGGGGATAACCGTCGGTAACGCTCAGAAAAAGTACGGGAATGTCCAACAGGGACTGATGATTCATTAATATGAGCACGCCCGGTTGGCAGGGGATCTCCGGGATGCCTTCGAATCGTGCTCCACCAACCCTGCGGAAGATAAAAAATCCGGTTCGTCGCAGTATGTACATCCAGCGGGTCAGGATTCGGTCCCGTTGGCCAGGAAACAGCCAGATCAGCAGCAGCAGAAGGGTCCGCTGAATAATGTCCCCAGTGAGCATGAAAAGCCCAATAACGCCCAGGAAAAGGTATCCTCTGAGCATCAGGGCAAGGCGGGCTGGCTCGAAGAAAGCCGATGTTGTGCTGATTCGTTGATCACAGGGAAAATAGTCAACTGTCGTGAAGCCGTCAACTCAGCCCACCAAGAAGCCGGATTTTGCCGATCCGCCGGGCCCGAAAGCTTCCGGCAAGAGCAAGCCCAAGCTGTCGGCGGCCGATGCCGCCGACCATTACCAGGACTTCGATTACAGTAACTTCTTCTCGGGCGCGGGTGAAGACCCGTTTTGCATGCTCGAGCCCATGGACGAGTGGTGGAGCTACGCGCATCCCGCGGGGTACTACCAGTTTGAACTGCCCCTGCAGACGGCGCCAGGCCCCGTAGTCAATCTCCACGAGACGCTTCACAACAAAGACCTGCGGGGCCTCGTTAATTTTGCCTCCTACAATTACCTTGGCCTTTCCTACCGCGAAGAAGTCATTGAAGCGGCCGTCGAGGCCACACGCAAATACGGTCTTGGTGCGTCCGGGTCGCCGATCCTGAGTGGGACGCTGGATCTGCACGAGCAACTCGCCACCGAACTGGCCCGTTTCAAACAGAAAGATTGCGCGCTGCTGTTTCCCACGGGTTACAGCGCGAACGTGGGCACGATCTCCGGATTAATGCGCCCGGGGGATACGGTGATCTGTGACCAGTTCTCCCATGCCAGCATCGTGGACGGCATCATTCTTTCCAAGGCCAAATGCCGTTTCTTCAGACACAATAACGTGGAGGACCTGGAAAAGAAACTGACGAAAGCGAAAGGGAAGAAACTGGTCATCGTCGAGGGCGTTTATTCGATGGATGGTGATCTGCCGCCGCTTCCGGAAATCGTGGAAGTGTGCAGACGTCACGGCGCGCGAACCATGATCGACGAAGCGCATTCGACTTTCGTCTTCGGCAAGAATGGGCGCGGTGTTGCGGAGCATTTCGGCCTCGAAGACGAGATCGACATTCATTTCGGAACCTTTTCCAAGAGCCTGGGTGGCATCGGTGGTTTTGTAGTCGGGTCCTTCAAGCTCATCAATTACCTCAAGGGCTTTGCGCGTTCACGGGTGTTCTCCTGTGCCTTGCCACCGGGCGTCACCGGCGGGCTGATCAAGGCCCTGGAGATCGCACAGGCCGAGCCCGAGCTCAGGAAAAAGCTCTGGGACAACGTGGACTACGCGCACAAGCTGCTGCACCAGGCCGGGGTGGACGTGGGGAACTCCCAGTCACAGGTGATCCCGATCATGGTGCGGGACGATTGGCGGATCTTCTACATGGGTACCGAAATGCTGAACGAAGGCGTGTATCTGAATCCGATTGCGTATCCGGCGGTGGGCAAACACCGCTCCCGATTCCGGATGTCCGTCAGCGCCGCGCATACGGCCGAGCAACTGGAGCGCGGCACGGACGCCATACTGCGCGTCCTGCGCAGGAACGGTCTGTGTCAGTGACACGCTATGATTTCAGCCGGGCAGTCAGCGCCTTTTATGAAATGCCCACGGAACTGACCCGTGATCTATTGCCCCGCGACCTGCAACCGCTCGAGGCGCATCACGGTTCCTCGATCTTCGCGGTGACGGCTTTCGATTTTACCGAGAGCGCGGTGGGGCCCTACCAGGAAATCGTGCTGGCCATTATCGTGCCGCCGCTGATCGAGTCAGGCGGCGACTTCCCGAAGTCGGCTTTTTATCCCTTTTTGTTGGGTACCAGCACGCCTGAAGCACGCGCGCATGCCATCGAACGCTGGCATCTGCCTCATTTCATGGCGGATATCGCGGTGGACTTCGCGGAATCGGATGGGACGGTCAACGTGTCGGTTCGGGAAGGTGACAAGCCGATCCTGGATTACTCCGTGACCGAGCACCAGTGGGAAGAAGTGGACCACCTCTACCAGTGCCACATGAAGGATGACGCCGGCCAGTACAAGGTGGATATTCACATGCGCGGTCAGTTCTGCGAACACGAAGAGGAACGCGGCACTCTCGATATTCACGACCATCCCATGTGCGAGAAGCTGGATGCGTCGGAGATTGCTGCCTTTCCGTTTCGGGAACTGTGGATGAAACAGGGTCACCAGCTGTTCGAGGAGCTGGAGACACTGTCATAAGCGGGCCCGTTGTCCGATCAGCGATTCTTCGTTCTTTTTAACCCGGGTGCCGGTCGTGGCCGCGGCCGGCAACGCCGGGATGCCTGGCTCGAACTCCTGCATCGCCATCTGCGTTTTGATTACGCGGAAACCACCTGTCACGAGGACATTGCGCGTCTGACCGACAAGGCCCTCGCCGAGGGCTATCGCAACATCGTCGCCGTGGGCGGAGACGGGACCTGGTCGCTGGTGGCTGACCGGATTGTCAGGAGTGGGCGACCCGATCTGTGTCTCGGTGTACTTCCCGCCGGAACCGGGAACGATTTCGGCAAAAGTTTTGGCGTCACCTGGCAAGAGCGTGAATCCGCCGTACGCGCCATGGCCGAGGGGCGGTCCCGGGAGGTCGATGTGGGGCGGGTGGAAGGTCGGCATTTTCTCAATGTATTCGGCTG
>SMWH01000108.1 GCA_004357005.1 Gammaproteobacteria bacterium | reverse complement strand
CGAGGTCAAGGACGGGGGCGGTCTGGCGCAGACCCTGGCGGCGACCGAACGATTTCCGAATTTTGCCTTGCAGATGATCAGCCTGGGTGAGGAAACGGGACGGCTGGACGAAATGCTTCTCGAAGTGGCCAAAACCTACGACAAGAAGGTACAGACCACCATCGAGCGGATGCTGGCCCTGCTGGTTCCTCTTTTGATTCTCGGGCTGGCGTCGATCATCGCTTTTATCGTCATTTCCATTCTGCTGGCGCTTGTCAGCGTCAGCGATTTTGTGATGTAACGCTCTCGGGTCCGGAGGACACATGCAAAGAGGACGGAAACGGTTCAATAACAATCGCGGCTTCACTCTCATTGAGTTGCTGGTGGTGCTCGTCATCCTGGGCATCATGGGCACGCTGGTCGCTCCCCGTATCTTCAAGCAACTGGAGGGGGCAAAGATCCAGGGTGCCAGGAATCAGGTGACGACACTGTCCCAGCAACTGGATATTTATCGCCTGAATAATGGCAGCTACCCCGAGGGCCTCGTGGACCTCGTGGAACAGCCTGCCGACACGATCGGCTGGGCCGGGCCGTACGTGAAGCGGTCGCTGCTCAAGGACCCCTGGGGTAACGCCTGGGTCTATGTGCTTCCCGGGCAACACGGCGATTTCGACCTCTATTCGCTGGGGGCGGACGGCCAGGAAGGCGGCGAAGGCAACGACGCTGACCTGGCGAGTTGGGAGTAGACATCCGCCGTGAAAGCCAACCGGCAGCGCGGGTTTACCCTCCTGGAACTGGTGGTGGTCATGGCCATCAGCGCCCTGGTGATGGGCGCGGTCACACTCTCCCTGTCGGCCAGCGTTTCCAAGGCCGAAGTGCGCGCCTCCGGCCGCCGGATGGCCGCCGCACTGCGCTATACCCGGAGTCAGGCCATCGTGACCAGGCGGGAGCAGGTTTTCGAGGTCATGATTGACGACGATGGCAGCAGCTACCGGGTCCCCGGTAAGGACCGTATCTATGAACTTCCCGAGGACGTCGGGGTCAGTCTCACTACGGCGCGGATGGAACTGACGGGCGATGATGCCGGCGGCATCCGCTTTTACCCTGATGGCAGCTCCACCGGCGGCAGCATTACCTTGGGTAATGATGAATTCACTCAGACCCTCGACATCGTCTGGCTGACAGGAGAAGTCGTGTTCCGGGAAGGGGAAGAAGAGTTGTGAACCATGCCCGATTGCAAAACGGGCGTATCGGGCGCCACCGTTCCGGGGGTTTTACCCTGTTGGAGATACTCGCGGCGTTCGTGATATTTGCGGTCGCCTACGTGACACTGTTGCAGATCTTCGGCGGGGGCGTGCGCAGCACGATCCTCTCCCAGGAATACACCGAAGCCATATTGTTGGCCCAGTCGAAAATCGCGGAACTGGGTATGGAAGAACCTTTAGGCACCGGCGGCGACGACGGCGATTTTGATGAGAAGTACCGCTGGGAGCTCGAAGTGACGCAATGGGAAAGCGGCGGTTCGGTTTCTTCGGGCGGTTACCAGACCGAGCTGTTGCACGTATCACTGACAGTGTTGTGGGGCAACGGCGATCGCGAAAACCGGGCGACGCTGGAAACCCTGCGCACGGTTTCCGCGGAATGATGCTCATGCGCGCTGACAAACAACGCGGTTTTACACTGATGGAAATGCTGGTGGCGATCACCCTGCTCGGGATGCTGCTCGCGATGCTGTACTCGGGTCTGCGACTCGGCATCGCATCCGCCGAAGCCGCCGAGGAGCGTATTCAGCAGGTTTCAAGAATCCGCGTGACCCAGCAATTTCTCCGCGCCCAGTTCAGCCGAATCCAGCCAGTCACCTGGAAATACGACGGCAATGTGGGTGTCGTCTTCGAAGGCGACTTCAACCGGATCCAGTTCGTCGCCCCGATGCCCGGGTATGTGGGCGAGGGCGGTCCGCACCTGCAGCTTATCGAACTGGTGTCCGGTGAGAACGGCATGGCACTTATTTTTGATCACCGTGTGGCTCATCCGGAGTTTGAAGGAGACGTGGAACCGGACACGGACCGGGAACCCATCCTGCTGCTGGATGGCATTGAGGACGCGCACTTCTCTTATCTGGGGCTTGACGATCGCAACGAACCCGACGACTGGACCGACAGTTGGGACCAGCCCGGCCATTACCCGTTGCTGGTTCGCCTCGAAGTGGAGATGCAGGAGGGCGCCGGTGTGATGTGGCCCGTGCTGACCGTGGCGCCACTCATCGATCCACGCGCATTGAATACGGCACGCTTGTCGCGACTGAATTTTGGTCCCAGACCAAATGACTAGGGCCAAACGACTGGATGAATGAACGCGGCGTAGCGCTGGTGATCGTGCTCTGGCTGGTGGTTTTGCTCACCGTGCTGGCGGGCACGTTTGCGGTTGCGAGTCGCACCAACAATTTGCTGACGCGCAATCTGTACAACACCGCGCAGGCGCGTCTGGCCGCCGAAGCGGGACTGCACATGGCGGTTTTCGAACTGACGAACCCGGACAACGAGAAACGCTGGAAAGCCGATGGGCATCCCCATTCGGTGGAGTTCGGAGGCGCGGTCCTGGAGATCGCGATTTTCGATGAAGCCGGCAAGGTGGACCTCAACGGGGCCGGGCCGGAGCTGCTGCGTGGTCTGATGGATTCACTGGGTTTGCCCGAGGAGCAGCGCGACGCCCTGGTGGGCGCGATCATGGACTGGCGGGACGCGGACGACCTGGTCAGTCTCAACGGCGCGGAAGACCCGGACTACGCCGCGGCGGGGCTCGCCTATGGCGCCCGTGACGAACCGTTCACCTCGGTGGAGGAACTCCAGCAGTTGCTCGGAATGACCTGGGATATCTACCAGCAACTTGAACCGGCGGTCACCGTGTATTCGGGGTCCAGCGTGATCAACGCCCAGGCGGCCCCCCCGGAGGCGCTGATGGCGCTGCCGGGCATGACCGCTGAAGCCTGCCAGCAGTTCGTGGACGACCGCAGTAATTTCGCCGTGGATGGCGGTCCGCCGCCGGTGTTGCCCGCCGGCGTGGCGACCAGTCTGGCCGGAGGCGGGGGACACACCTATAGTGTGCGCGCCCACGCCCGGCTCGAGAATGACGCGATAGCGGAACTGGAGGCGGTTGTCCGCCTCCAGAAGTCGGGGCAGCGTGCCTTTACCGTGCTCCGCTGGTCGGAGAAACCGTCACCTCACGAAAATCTCGAACCCGTATGCCCGGGGATGGAATCCGATGATGAAGCATATGAATTCGATGATGCGGTCTGATTTGGCATGCACATAGCGGTACTGACAACCCTGCGGCATCGCTACGACGACTCCGGGATACCACGCTTCCTCGCCTGGTGGTTCTCGGAGTTGACCAGTCTGTTGCCCGAGCGCGTGCGCGCCCAGGTCCGAACCGGTTCGCGCCGACTGTTGGTCGTGCCCGACAGCGAAGGTCTCAATCTGTGGATTTCCGATGACGGCGCCCGGCGATCTCTGGGTCAACTGGAACTGGAAGCCGACCCCGCGGTAGCCCAGCAACAATTGCATGGTTTGCTGGAACGTCTTGGCGGTGACGAGCCTGCCATGGTGTTGGTCCTTCCAGCGGACAAGGTGCTGCGTCATGTGGTGTCGCTCCCGGAAGCCGCGGCAGAGAACCTGCGCGAGGTGCTGACTTTCGAAATGGATCGGCACACGCCGTTTTCCGCGGGCGACGTGTATTTCGATTTCCGGGTGGTGGGCCGCCATCCGGCCACCGGCAAACTGGATGTCGAGATGGCGTTGATTCGCAAGAAGGACGCCGATCCGGCTATCGAGCAGGCGGCGGTGCGAGGTGTTCGCCTGGCGGGTGTGGATGTTCTGGACGGGATGGAGGACGACGGCCCCAGGCTGCGCGGCGTGAATTTTCTGCCCGAGGAAAACCGCGCGCGCCGACGCAATCTGCGTGCCTGGATCAACGCCGGACTCCTGCTGCTGGGCGCCATCCTGTTGACGGCAATCATGTGGCAATCCCTGGCCAACAAGCAGCGGGGCGCGGAACTGCTGGCCGAACAGGTCGCCAGTGCCCGCGCCGATGCGTTGGAGGTGGCCGCCATGCGCGATCAACTGGACCAGGCGCTGGATGGAGCCAATTTTCTGATCCAGCAACGCCTCAGCAGACCAACGACCATAGAGATGTTGCGCGTACTCACCGATCTGTTGCCGGACGATGTGTGGTTGCAACGTTTCGAGGTGAAGGATACGACGGTGCAGGTCCAGGGTGAAGCCCCGAATGCGGCCGGGCTCATCGCGCTGCTGGAGGACTCGCCCATGTTTGTCGAAGCGGCGTTTCGTTCGCCGGTGACCCGCAACCAGGCCAACAACAAGGAACGCTTCAGCATCACCGCGGAACTGGAGCAACCCGCGGACGAGGCCGTCGGCGAAATCCTGGAGGAGGCAGACGATGGCTAGCAGCCTGACTTTGCTGCCGGCCCCGGAAAAGCGTCGTCCGTTGGCGATCGGCCTGCTGGCCGTGCTTGTGCTCGGTGTTTATGCGCTGGTTTTGCATCCGTTTGTAATCAAACACGTTCAATTGAATGAGCAGATCGCGGATCAGCACCGGGCGCTGGAACAGTTCCGTGTTCTGGTCGGACAGCGGGAACTCTACGCCACAGCCTTGCAGGATATTGACAGCTACCAGGCGGGCAATACTTATTATCTGACCGAGACGGCACAGAATCTCGCCGCCGCTTCCCTGCAGCGGACGGTCAACAACGCAGTACAGCGTCTCAGTGATGAATCTGGCTGTCAGGTCATCAGCCTGCAGAACGTGCAGTCACGAAAAGAAGAATTGTTTCCGAAGGTTACCGTCAAGGTGCGCATGCGCTGTCGAATGGATGCGTTGCGTGATCTTCTGTATGACCTGGAAGGCTCCGCCCCTTTGATGTTCATCGACAATGTCAACGTCTACCGGCAGCGAGCTCGCCGCAGGCGTGGGAAGATCGTCACGCCCAGCCATCTGGATGTGCGTTTCGATCTGTCCGCCTACATGAGAGTGAAGTCGTGAGCCAGGGGATCGTGAAGCAGCTGCTCGACAATCCGGCCAACCGGCCCACCTTTGTCGCCGGCGTCGTGTGCCTGTTCCTGTTCGTGTTGTGGCTGGTGGAAATCGTGGCTTCTCCAGAGCCCATTGTTCTTCCCCCGCCGACCGCGGCGAATGGCGATATGCTTCCGGACACACGCCTGGCGGCTGTGGTGGATACCCCGTCCCTGGCGGAGTACGAATCGGTTATCGAGCGGCCTCTGTTCAACGAGACACGCTTGCCCAGCGAAGACGAAGACGCGGATGCCGGGGACGAAGACGCCGCGGGCAGCCTCGAGGCCCCAGCGTTGCAGCTGGCCGGTGTGGTGCTGACGGGAGAACACCGGATCGCCATGTTGATGCGGGAGGGGCGGCCCCTGCGCATGGAAGTGGGGATGGATGTGGAAGGTTGGGTCCTGGAAAACCTTGAACCGCGCCGGGCGATCCTGAGCAACGGTGTGAACAGCATGGAACTGGAACTGCCGGTCTATACGGCCCCCGCCGCTCAGCAGCGTGAGCGTTCGAGCCAGCGGGCGGTCAGTTCGACGCCCGGCAACAGTGGGCAGAGCCGGGGCCGTTCCAAGCGCGGGCAGTCCGCGTCGTCCCCGGGCCAGTCATCCAGCCAGACAGGGCAGGCCATGAACGTCCGCGAACGGATACAGCAGGCCCGCGAAGAGCGCGAACGCATGCGCAATCAGGCCCAAAGCAAGAGCGAGCCGGGCCAGGGTCGCGGCCGGGGACGAGGCGGCTCTCAGGGCAAGCGGCCGGGCGGCTGAGCAAAAAACATAAGGGCTACAAGGCGGATCACACAGGATTCGCTCCCCGAACAGCAGGAGCAAGAAAGCATCATGACCCACAACAAGAACTGGTTGGCTCTCGCCGTCGCGACCGCCGTCGCCGTTCTCGCTGGCTGCGCCACGACGACGGACCAGGTCGGTGATGGCGCCTATAGCGACATCGGCAAAATCGTTCGCGGCCAGGATGTGGAACCGGCACCCATGGATCCCGGGCTCGATGCGGCGCTGGCCGAGCAGGAAGAGGTCGTGCATGCCGATCTGGCGGCCATTCCCGTGCAGGAAACGGAAATCGAGTTGGGCTCCGGGTCCTTCGTCAATCGTGAGGCTGCCACTCGCCCGGTAACGCCACCATCGGCGGACGGCGAAGTCACCCTGAACTTCCCCGGTACCGAGGTGACGGAAGTCGTTCACGTTGTGCTCAACGACATGCTCGGGGAGAACTACCTGATCGAAGGCGGTGTCGGCGGTCAGGTGAATTTTTCCACATCCCGGCCCGTGAGTCGCGACGACCTGTTGCCGATCCTGGAAATGTTGCTGGCCATGAACAACGCGGCGCTGGTCTACACCAATGGCCTGTACAAGATCACCCCGGTAGCGAACGCCATCCCCGGACAACTGTCGCCGCGTCTGCGCGCCGCCACCCGGAATGGTTACCAGGTACGGCTGGTGCCGTTGAAATACATCTCCGCCAGCGAAATGCAGATAGTGCTCACGCCCTATGTCCGCCCGTCCGCCATCGTTTCGGCGGACAACCAGCGCAATATGCTGGTGCTGGCCGGAACGCCGCAGGAGCTGGATAGCTACATCCAGACCATCGAGACCTTTGATGTGGACTGGCTGGAGGGCATGTCGGTGGGGATTTTCCCGGTCCGGCAGGTCGAAGTGAGCCAGATCGTCAGCGAACTGGATGCGGTGTTCGGACCCAGTTCCGATACCCCGATGGCGGGCATGTTCCGGTTCATGCCGCTGGAACGGCTCAATTCGGTGCTGGTGATTACCACCCAGCCGACCTATCTGGACAAGGCCGAGGAGTGGCTGGAACGCCTGGACCGATCCACCGGCGGCGCGGGGTTGCGCCTGTATGTGTACATGGTGCGAAACGTCAAGGCGGTGGAACTGGCCGATACCTTGAGTTCGGTATTCGGCGGCGGCGGAAGAAGCGGCCAGAGCAGCAGCATCCGCAGGACCAGCACGGTAGCCCCGGGGCTGGAAGCGGTGACCGTGACCTCTCTGAACGATCCGCGCCAACGCCGCCAGCAGGAGCGGGAAGAGAGGGACCTGGCCGCCAACGAGCGGCCCCAGCCCCTGTCCGTGGCGGACCCGTTGGGGGCCGGTCGCCGCCGGGCCGGGGTGGCGGAGGACCCCTTCGGGGGGCTGGCGATCGTCGAGAGCGAGGACATCTCGATCACGGCGGTCGAAGAGTCCAACGCGCTGTTGATCCGGTCCACGCCATCCCAGTATGCAAGCATCCTGGCGGCCATCGAGCGCCTCGATATTGTGCCCTTGCAGGTGCACATCGAGGCCACCATCCTGGAAGTGGGCCTCAACGATGCGCTGGAATACGGGGTGCAGTGGTTCTTTGACACCAACCCGATTGCTGGACTGACGATGCGCCCGGAAAGCTCGGGGTTCCTGGGGTCGCCGGGACCGGATCCGTTCAATTTCGCTTACAACTGGTTCAGCTCCGGTGCTGACATTCACCTTATGATCAACGCGCTGGCCAAGGCAACCCAGGTTGACGTGCTGTCTTCGCCGTCGGTGGTGGTGCTCAACAACAAGGAAGCCCAGATCAACGTGGGTGACCAGATCCCGGTCACCACGACCTTCTTTCAGCCGGGCGTCGGCTCCGGTATCGGCGGGGTGCCCACCACCACGGGTTCGGTGCAGTTCCGCGACACCGGCGTGATCCTGAATGTGGTGCCCCGGGTGAATCCGGGCGGTCTGGTGTTCATGGAGATCTCCCAGGAGGTCAGCACCCCCGGTGACGTGGACCCTTTCAGCGGCAACCGCGAGATCCAGCGCCGCACCATCAATACCGAGGTCGCCGTCCAGAGTGGCGAGACCATCATCATGGGCGGGTTGATCCAGGAACAGACCACCGTGTCCAGGGCCGGCGTGCCCGGCCTGTCGGCGATCCCCATCATCGGCAACCTGTTCGGGAGCCGCAAGCACGAGGTCGTGCGCAACGAGCTGGTGCTGATGATCACGCCCACGGTGATTACCAGTTCCGAAGAGGCACGCCGGGTGTCCGAGGAATACGTCAAGAAGTTCCGCGGTCTGAAACCGTTGCCGGTGCGCCGGCCGCAGTTCGCCGACAAACCGCTGCCGGCCCAGATGCCGGCTCCGGCCGCGGAGGGTTCGTAGTGCTTGTCAGGCCCCATGGCCTGGGGCACAATTCGCGCCTTTTCGGCGCCCGGGAAACCATGAAAAGCACATTCTTGAGCATCGTTTTGGGGTTCGCCATCCTGTCGTTGACAGGATGCGCTACCACACCTCCCGCCACCGGCCAGACGCCGGGGCCGGAACCCCAGGCAGAGGCCGGGGCCCCGGCGGAAACGGAACAACCCGCCGCCGCCACACCCGAACCGGCGGCCGACGGAGAAACCCCGGAAAACCGCGTCGTGCGCCGGGGGCGGGAGCGCTGGGATCGCATTGCGTCCGGGGAATACGACCTCGCCTATGAGTACCTCTCCCCCGGGTACCGGGACAAGACGACCCGGACCGAATATATCGTCAGGCTGGCCGGGCAGCGCGTGCGCTGGAACGATGCGGATTTCGAGAAAGTGGAATGCAAGCCGGAGATATGCCGGGCCACCTGGACAATCCACTGGATCTACCACATTCCGGTGAAGGGAGCGGGGGTGTACAACGGCGAGAAACCCACCGTGGAGAACTGGATCCTGGCCGACGGGGAATGGTATTTCGTCCCCTCCCTGTGAGCCGGCCTGTGAGCCGGGAAGAGGCCCCGGGAGGCCCGCAGGCCTTGAAAACACAGGCCTCAGGGAGTTTGCAGTGCCGAAGCATATATCGTATGATTCCCGTGCCTTGCCTTAAGGCAGATGCCTTACTGTAACCATTGCAAGACCGCTGGATGGGCGGGTTGGCCTGTCCGAATAGCTAGCTACTGGAGTTTGGTGATGAAAAGAAAAACCCTTACAACTGCCCTGCTTGCAGGCCTGGCCGGCGCTGCGGGTATCGCGAATATCGCGGATGCAGTTAACCAGAACCCGCATAACACGGGTCAGGTGCTGATTTATCCGTACTACACCACCCGAGGTGGTACGCAGGGCATAAACGATTACGACACGATCCTGACGATCGTGAACACGGCCGCCGAAGCCAAGGCGATCAAGGTCCGGTTCCTCGAGGCTCTGAACAGCCGCGAAGTGCTCGACTTCAACCT
>SMWH01000107.1 GCA_004357005.1 Gammaproteobacteria bacterium | reverse complement strand
TCTCGATCTGTGCACCAACCCCGAACTTGCCTGCGAGGTCACCCTGCAACCCCTGGACCGCTTCGATCTGGACGCGGCGATCCTGTTCTCCGACATTCTCACCATCCCGGACGCCATGGGTCTCGGGCTTTACTTCGTCGAAGGTGAAGGCCCGCGCTTCGAAAAACCCGTACGCGATGCTCGATCCATCAAGGCTTTGGCCGCGCCAGACCCCACTGAAGACCTGGCTTATGTCCTGGAGGCGGTCCGGCTCATTCGCCGCGAACTGGCCGGCCGGGTGCCCCTGATCGGTTTCGCCGGCAGCCCCTGGACCCTGGCGACCTATATGGTGGAAGGGGGTCCGACCAAAAACTTCTCTCAAATCAAGGGCTTGATGTACACGGACCCGAACGCCCTGGAAACCCTGCTGGCCACCCTGAGCCGGGCGGTCACTGACTACCTCAACGCCCAAGTGGCGGCCGGGGCCCAGGCGTTGATGGTGTTCGATACCTGGGGCGGCGTGCTGTCACCGGAGATGTACCGGCGTTTTTCCCTCGCCCCCATGGGCGAGATCGTGGCGGGTCTGACCCGGGAGCACGACGGCCAGCGCATCCCCGTGATCCTTTTCACCAAAGGCGGCGGAGCCTGGCTGGAAAACATGGCGGCCACGGGCTGCGACGCTTTGGGCCTGGACTGGACGACCCCCCTGGACGAGGCCCGCCAGCGCGTCGGCGACCGCGTAGCCCTGCAGGGCAACCTGGACCCCGCCGTGCTCTACGCGCCCCCTGAACGCATACGCGACGCCGTGGCGGACACTCTCGCAGCCTTCGGCGAGGGGTCCGGCCATGTGTTCAACCTGGGTCATGGCATCCACCCGGACGTGGACCCGGATCATGTGAGCGCCCTCGTTGCCGCGGTCCGGGAGCTGAGCCCCGCGTTCCACGGGTCTTGACGGTCTCCAAACCCCTGAAATCCCGGGGAAAAACAGATTTCCGACGACCAGCGGCTGGCCGGGGACGACCGGTAATCCGGCGATTTGTGGCCGGCCTGTCAACCGCTCCATAATGGGTTGCGTTAAAAGGTTAGTTGCCCACACCCCGGGCCATCCAGGGAGAATCCATGTTTGCCGACCGGCATTTGACCGCCTTCGTTGCCCTCACCGGGGCCCTCATGGGGCTGATGGGCATGAGCGGCACCGTCCGGGCCGAGACCATCGATGTGGCGGTGGTCAACACCGAATTCATCCCACCGGATATCACCATCCAGGTGGGCGATACGGTGCGCTGGACGAATCAGGTCGGCGTACACAACGTCCTCGCCCAGGACAACTCCTTTCCCGGCAGCGGCATCGCCATGGCCGGGGACTGGGTGCACGAAGTGGTTTTCAACGAAGAGTCGGTGCACATCTATCGTTGCGAGCCGCACTCCTCTACCGATTTCCAGTTCGGGATGGTGGGTTCCGTCACGGTGGAAAAAGCCGACGAACCGGAACCGTTCCTGATCACCTTCGGGATCACCGGGTCCTGGTTCGACCCCACCCAGAACGGACAGGGCTTCTCCCTGGAAGTCGTCCCGGCGGCCGATGTGCTGGCCGCCTACTGGTTCACCTTCCCGCCCCAGGGCGTGGCCAAGGGTGTCGCCAAGGGCGAACTTCCAAACCAGATGTGGTTGCAGGGCTCCGGCCCTATCGACGGCGACACCGCGGTGGTGACTTTCCAGCTCCCGGTGGGCGGCGCCTTCGACACCCCGGGTGGCGTGGAACGTGAAGACTGGGGTACGGCCACTTTTACTTTCAGCGATTGCAATACGGGGTTGGCGACTTACCAATCGCTGGACGGCAAGGCGCAGGGCACGATTCCTCTCGTGAGGATCACTGCGGACGTGAACTGCGAAGCGGAACAGTCGGGGAATTGAGGAAACGATGATGAAAAGATTCCAGCGTTTCCTGATGATCCTGGCCTGCACTTTCTGGCTTGCCGGCACGGTGTTGGCGGGTGGAACAGAACACTTCGTTACGGTTCGTGACGATCTTTTCGACCCCGAGGTCATCGAGATCGAAAACGGCGACACGGTGACCTGGTTCACCTCGGAAATGAACCAGAACATGCACAGCGTGCTGGCGGACGATGGCAGCTTCACCAGCGGGGATCCGGAAGCGCACCCCTGGCAATTCAGCCACACCTTCAACACCGGCGACGCCGAGATCTTCTACCACTGTGTGGTCCACGGCGCCCCGGGCGGAATCGGCATGAGCGGCGCCGTGGTGGTGGGCGACGGCATCGTGGAGCCCTTCTCGATCAATTACGGCATCTCCGGGTCGTGGTACAGCGTTTTGACCGATGGTCAGGGCTTCTCCATCGAGGTCGTCCCGTTGCAGAACCTGCTGGTGATCTACTGGTTCACCTACCAGGTCGTGAAAACCGACAAGGGCGACATCACCACCCAGATGTGGTTACAGGGCGCGGGCGAAATCAGCGGCGGCTCGGCAACGGTGCCCCTGCAACGCCCGAGCGGCGGTATTTTTGATCACCCCCAGGCACCCACTTTCGAATCCTGGGGAAGTGCTACCTTTACATTTGATTCCTGTGGTCACGGTACGGTCGACTACGCGTCCGACGTGGACAACGTGTCCGGCAGCTTTGACATCACGCGCATCACTCCGGATGTGCAATGCCAGGCGCTCGAGGGGTTGCAGTGAATACAGGGATCCCGGCAGTACAGGAGAGGTGACATGGCTACCATGACCCGTCGACGGATGATGGAATCGGGGCTGGCTGCGCTGGTGTCTTCGATGAGCGCGGGCGCGGGCGCGGGCCTGGCCCAGGGCATGAATCCGGCACGGCTCCGGGAGAGGTCGGGGACACCGCCCACCCCCCGGGTATTGCGACAACCCGGCAAACCCGGATTCGAGATCGGGCATATCCCCATGCCCGCGGGTTTCATAGACAACGCGGCGCTCAAGCTGAACCTGCCCCCGGCACCGGAAATCGTCCAGCTTCTCAACCGCATCAGCTACGGCTTCCTCCAGGAGGAACTGGACGCGGCGGAGGCCATGGGCTACGCAGCCTGGGTGGAATACCAACTCAACTACGAGGATATCGACGCTTCCGAGCTTGAGGACATTCTCAACGAGTTCCTCCCAACGCTGACCATGTCCAACGCGGAATTGTTCGAGCTGGAAGATTTCGGACAGGCCTATATCGAACTGAAGGCGGCGACCCTGTTCAGACAGATATTCTCGCCGCGCCAACTCTTCGAACGCATGGTGGAGTTCTGGGGGGATCACTTCAACATCTACCACCAGGACGACGTCACCCAGATACTCAAGACATCCGATGACCGTGATGTGATCCGCCCAAACGCGCTGGGCAGTTTCCGCGACATGCTGTTCGCTTCGGCCAGCAGCGCGGCGATGGTCTACTACCTGGACAACTTCTCCAACACGGTCTTCGGTCCACAGGAGAACTACGGCCGGGAGCTGATGGAACTGCACACCCTGGGCGTTGACGGCCCCTACACCGAGGAAGACGTCATCGAGGTGGCCCGGGCGTTTACGGGATGGACGCTCACCGATGAAACTGATGACTTGTTCACTTTCTACGCGCCGTTCCACGACTTTGAAGAAAAGGTCGTCCTCGGCCAGGTAATCCCCGCCGGTGGCGGAATCGAGGACGGTGAATTCGTTCTCGACCTGCTCGCGGATCATGAATCCACGGCCAATTATCTGGCGAAGAAACTGTGTATTCGTTTCGTCGCCGACGATCCGCCCCAGTCGATCATTGACAAGATTGCGCAGGAGTATCTGGATACGGGCGGCGATATCCGCGAGATGATGCGCACCCTGTTGCTGTCGGGCGAGTTCCGCAACAACGACGCGCTCAAGTTCAAACGCCCTACCGACTACCTCATGTCCGTGATCCGTACGCTGAACCCGAACCTGACGGACGCGTATTTCCGGCTGATATTCGATTTCCTGATCACCCTGGGACATCTGCCCTTCCAGTGGCCCACACCCGACGGCTACCCGGACGATGCGGTGTACTGGACGAGCACCAACGCGCTGTTGAACCGCTGGAACTTTGCCATCGGCGCTGCCGATGGCGGTCTGGACTATTTCATCCAGGTGCGCATTTTCGAACTCATGGACGGGGCAAGACGCCCCATCGAGATCGTCGACACCCTCGCCGAACGGATACTGCACCGGGACCTGGCGGCGGACGACCGGGCCGTATTGCTCGAATACGCTTCCGATGGCGGATCACCCAACCAGTGGCTGCCGCTTGCGGAAGCCGTCAGAAAAGCACGCGGGGTTGTGGCCCTGCTTTTATCCTCACGCTATTTCCAGAACCGGTAGGCGGAGGGAGTTGCCATGAAAATCACACGACGCAAGTTTCTGAAGGTTTCCGGCCTGGCGGCGGCGGTGCCGTTGGCGGGCCCGAGAATATCCCTGGCCTTTTCCGGGAACAAGGGTTCCGACCGTGACATTCTGATTTCCGTCTACCAGCGAGGCGCCGCGGACGGTCTGAACATTATCGTGCCCTACTTTGACGGGCGCTATTACGATCTGCGGCCCACGCTTGCCGTTGACCCCCCGGGCGCACCGAACGGCGCGTTGGACCTGGACGGTTCCTACGGCATGCACCCGACCATGACCGCATTGCGGGACATCTACGATGCCGGCGATCTGGCGGTGGTACACGCCGCGGGTTCGCCTCATCCGTCGCATTCCCATTTCGACGCGCAGGATTTCATGGAACGGGGCATCCTCGAAAAGATCGGCGCCTATACGGGCTGGTTGGGCCGCTATATGGAACTGACCTCGCCTTTCAAGGCCGATTCACCCTTCCGTGTCCTGGGCATGGGAACCAGCGTCCAGATCACGATCCGTGGCAATGTTGCGGCAATCGCCATGTACGACATCGACGGTTTTGATCTCTACGCCCAGGAACCGGAAGCCAACGCCATCAGGACCGCCCTGCAGGCGCTCTACCCCGGCGATGACCTTCTGGATGTCTCCGCGCAACAGACCTTCGCCGCCGTGGACTTGCTTGCGGCCGCCAATCCTTTGCAATACGCGCCGGACAACGGCGCCCAGTACCCGGAAACGGAGTTCAGTCGCCAGCTCATGCAGATCGGTCAGATGATCAAGGCGGATGTGGGACTCGAAGTCGCCGCCATCGATTTCAATGGTTGGGACCATCACGACGGCGAACTGGGTATCCTCCCCTCCATGCTGCAGGAGTTTTCCAATGCGCTGGCGGCCTTCAACCAGGACATGGGCGACCGGATGAACAACATCACCCTGACCACCACGACCGAATTCGGACGCCGGGCCTACGAAAACGGCTCGGTGGGTACCGATCACGGTCATGGCGGCGTGATGTTTGCGATGGGGAAAAACGTCAACGGCGGCCAAGTATACGTGGACTGGCCAGGTCTGCAGCAGCAGCAACTCTATGAGCAGGGCGATCTGGACGTCACCACGGATTTCCGCCTGGTACTCGGTGAGCTGCTGGACAAACGCGGCGGCGGGACGGACTTGAACTATGTCTTCCCGGACTACCAGATGCCGTCGTTTCTGGGCATCTTCAGCTAAACCTGGCTGAGAACAGTCGGGAGTCTGAGTCGGGGCTTTCTGGCCCCGGCCGTTTATTCGCCAGCGTAAATTCCCGTAAACAATTTGCCTTCGATGTCGATGTAACCCCGATACATGCCCGGCGTGTTGAAGACCATGGCGATGTTTCCCTGCGCATCCATCGCGATGACACCCCCGTTTCCACCGGCAGATTTCAGCTTGTCCATCACCACCGATTCCGCGGCGACCTGGATTGAACGACCCTGGTACTTCATCTCCGCGCAGATGTCATAGGCCACCATATAACGCATGAAGTATTCGCCGTGGCCGGTGCCGGAAACCGCACAGGTCCGGCTGTCCGCATAGGTGCCCGCTCCGATGATGGGCGTATCGCCTACCCGCCCCCAGCGTTTGTTGGTAAGTCCACCGGTGGACGTGGCCGCTGTCAGCCGCCCGGACCGGTCCAGGACCACGACTCCCACGGTCCCGAAGCGCCCCGACGGGTCGAAATCCTTCGCCGCTTCCTTGTCCTGTGTTTTGTTCTCCTGTGTCGGGAACGGGTCGAACTCGATTCCACTCTGTCTGGCCCGCTCACGGGCCGCTTCCAGTGATTTCCACCGGCGCTCGGTATAGAAATATTCGGGGTCCTGGAACTCGATCCCCTGCTCGCGGCCCCACTCCTGCGCAGACTCGCCTACCAGCAACACATGGGGTGAACGCTCCAGTACCAGCCGCGCCAGTTCTATAGGGTTCCGCACGCCCTTGATTGCCGCGACAGCGCCCGCATCCAGAGTGTCGCCGTCCATGATGATGGCGTCGAACTCGTTACCGCCGCTGGAGTTGAACACGGCCCCTCTTGCGGCATTAAACAGGGGCGAGTCTTCCATGACGCGGATGGTGGCCACCGCCGCATCCAGCCCGGACCCACCCGATTCCAACACCGCATAACCCGTTTTTAATGCCACTGTCAGCGCCTCGCGATAGGCACGTTCCAGCTCCGGAGTCGCGCGGGAAGGCTTCATCGTCCCCGCTCCCCCATGAACCGCAATCGCCACCCGCCCCTTCTCCGCGATTGCCTGCGCGGGCGAGATCGAGATCAGCAAGGCCAGCAAGAAAACGTGTAACGATTTTTTCATGTGACATCCAACCCGATGATTGTGCGGAAGCGTTACCTTGTGGACGGCGGCGGATACCCTGGTCCAGGCGACTGGACTTGCACATGCAGGAGCGTCTTTCCAGTCGCGATTCCAGTCGCGATTCCATTCGCGGCTAAAAGCCGTTCCTGCAAAGCCGCTCCCACAGGCAAAGG
>SMWH01000106.1 GCA_004357005.1 Gammaproteobacteria bacterium | reverse complement strand
TCACCGCCCTTGGCCAGAACGTCCGGGACTGTTCGACAGATCAGTGACTCCGGGGTGTCTTCCGAAAACGGGACCACCCAGTCCACCGCGGACAGACTGGCCAGCACTGCCATTCTCTGTTCCACGTTGTTCAACGGTCTGTCCGCGCCCTTGAGGCGACGCACGGAGTCGTCATCGTTGACCGCCACAATGAGCCGGTCACCGAGACGCCGGGCTTCTTCCAGATAACCCACGTGACCCGCATGCAACACGTCGAAACAGCCGTTGGTCATGACGATGGTTTCGCCGTGAGCGCGGGCGTCTTCGACGACCTGTATCAACTGTTCCTGGGAAACGAGGCCATAACCCGTGTCTTCGCTGTCGTGTTGACCACGACGCAACTCGTGCACGGTCACGGACCCGGTACCCAGTTTGCCCACGACAACGCCGGCAGCGGTGTTGGCGAGCGAAGTCGCCCCCGGAAAATCCAGCCCCGCCGCCAGACTTGCCGCCAGGACCGCGATAACCGTGTCTCCCGCGCCGGTAACGTCGAACACTTCGCGAGCATGGGCACCCAGATGCACAGCCTTTTTCCCTTTCTGCAACAGGGTCATCCCCTGTTCACTGCGCGTAATCAGTAAACCGCCCACTTTGAGTTGTTTGACCAGCGCTTCACCCTTGCGCACGAGTTCCGCTTCGTCGGCGCAGGGCCCCACCACCGCTTCGAACTCGGCCAGATTGGGTGTGATCATCGTCGCCTGGCGGTAGCGTTCGAACTCGTGGCCCTTGGGATCGACCAATACCGGTTTACGCGCGGAGCGCGCGGCTTTGATGAAAGGCTGGGGATCCGTCAGCGTGCCCTTGCCGTAATCGGAGAGGACCACCACGTCGCAACGCCCAAGCGTCTGCTCGAAGCGCTCCAACATGCCCTGCGTCGACGGTTCCGTGCCGTCTTCGAAATCCAGACGGATGAGTTGTTGGTGCCGGCTGAGTACACGGAGTTTGGTCACCGTGGTGAAATCCTTGATGCGGTCGAACAGGCATTCCACGCCGGCAGATTCCAGCAAGGCCTGCAATTGATCCGCGGGCTCGTCACGCCCGGTCACACCCACCACGATTGCCTGGCCACCGAGACTGGCGATGTTCAGAGCGACATTGCCAGCGCCACCGGCCCGCTCCTCCGACCCGGACACCCGCACCACCGGCACCGGGGCTTCCGGAGAGATCCGGGAACTGTCGCCCACCCAGTACCGGTCCAGCATCAAGTCGCCGGCGACCAGCACACAAGCAGCGTCATAACTGGGTACATGAACGCTCATCAGGGGGGATTTCCGCAGGAAAAGCGCCGAATATCAAGGGCCACGTGGCGTAGCGGCCTCCGCGCCCCGTAGAATGGCCCGCCGGAGCCCCAAACCATGCGACCTCCCCTTAACCCCCGCTACTGGCCCACCTGGATCGGCATCGCCGGCATGTGGCTGCTTGCCCGGCTGCCCTGGAGAGCGCAGCTGGGTCTCGGGGCTCTGTTGGGCCAGGCAATGCGCTGGTTGCTGCCCTCGCGCCGCCGCATCGTCCGCACCAACCTGCGCCTGTGTTTCCCTGAACTCAACAACGACCAGCGCGAATCATTGGTGCGGGAACACTTCCGTGACCTGGGCGCCGGCCTGCTGGAGGCCAACTGGTGCTGGTTCAACCAGCCCGAACGGGTACTCGAAAAGACCCGCATCGAGGGTGAAAAACATTTCCGTCAGGCGCTGGCCACCGGGCGCCCGGTGATTCTCCTCACCGCCCATTTCACCAGCCTGGAAGCAGTCGGCCCGGTGCTGGGCACACTGGGCGTCGTACACGGCCTCTACCGGAAACATCGCAATGCCGCCATGGAGTGGACGGTGCTGCGTGCGAGGCGTCGCTATATCACCGACATGATCCCCCGGGAAGACATGCGCGCCACACTCAGGGTGCTCAAGAGGGGTGGCGTTATCTGGTACGCGCCGGATCAGGACTATGGCCGGCGCAACAGCGTGTTCGCGCCTTTTTTCGGGATACCCACCGCGACCATCACCGCCACCAGCCGCCTGGCCCGTCGCACCAATGCGCTGGTAGTACCCATGGTGATGCGTCGCGATGGAAGCAGCGGATACCGAATCGAATTCGAAGCGCCCCTGGATGGTTTTCCCAGCGGGGATGACACGGCTGACGCAACCCGGATAAACCAGCTCCTTGAGCGCTGGATCCGACAGACACCTGCTCATTACTGGTGGATTCACCGGCGCTTCAAGACGCGGCCCAGGGGCGACCCACCGTTTTATCGAAAGACGCACAACGCCCCCCCGAAAAATTTCACGGCCAAGCTGCCCATCCGCAAGGATGTGGAACGCATTTTGATTATCAAGTGGAGCGCCATGGGTGACGTGATCATCGCCACCACCGTGTTCGAGGACATCGCCAAGGCCTTTCCCAATGCGGAACTGCATCTGAACACCATGGCGCCCTGGGACACGCTGCTGGAGAACGATCCGCGTTTCAAAAAAGTATTTACGGTGCCCATGCGCGCAAGACGCAAACCCTTGCGGGAAATATGGGGATGGCTCATGACCGTGCGGGCGGGCCGTTACGACATGGTGATCGACCTGCAATCCAACGATCGCTCGAGAATTCTGATCTGGTTGCTCAGGTTTGTTTTCGCAAATATTCTTATTCGCATGGGCGACCAGCGCCTGGCGCCCTACAACGTGGCGCCGGGTCCCATGCCCGAGTCATCCCATGCGATAGATCGTTTACGCGCCACCTTGCAGGCCGGGAACATCCCCACGCCCACGAATCGCCCGGTGCTCCATCCACAGCCGCACAACATCGAAAACGCCAAACGCCTGCGCCAGGACCATGAACTTCGAGACGGGCGTTACGCGGTTTTCCTGCCCGGCAGCCAGGCGGCGGGACATCTGAAACGCTGGGGTGCGCGACGTTACGTGGCGCTGGGCCTGGCGCTTACGGACGGGGAACTGGACCGGATCGCCATCGTGGGCGGGCCCGACGAAATGGATGAGTGCCAGGCCATTGCCGATGAACTGGGTGATCGCGCTGTCAACCTGTGCGGCCAAACCGAGATCCTGGACATCGTGCCTTTGTGCGCAGGCGCCCGGGTGATCGTGGCCAATGATACCGGCACGGCGCATGTGGCCTCCGCGACCGGGCGCCCGCTGGTGGCCATCTGCGGGCCCACGGACCCGAAGCGCGTCAAACCCGTGGGCGACAACGTGGTGGCCTTGCAGGCGGAGTTGTTCTGCCGGAACTGTTACCGCAAAACCTGTTCGCATCATTCGTGCATGCTTATCGTGAGTCCGCAGCATGTGCTTGACGCCATCCCCTCATGACCACGCTCTGTCTCAACATGATCGTCAAGGACGAGGCCCACGTGATCCGGCGTTGCCTGGATTCGGTCAAGCCTTTTATCGACTACTGGGTAATCGTGGACACGGGCTCAACAGATGGAACCCAGGACGTCATCCGCGAGCACATGAAAGACATCCCCGGCGAACTCTTTGAGCGGTCGTGGAAGGATTTTGGCCACAACCGCACGGAGGCCCTTAAGTTGGCTGAGGGAAAAGCCGACTACGTCTTCGTCATCGATGCGGATGAAGTTTTCGAGACGCCTGCGGATTTCGAGGTGCCCGAACTCACGCAGGATGAGTACATGATCTTGCACCGAATCTACGGCAATACCACCTTCTACCTCACCCAGATCGTTCGCGACGAACTGAACTGGCGCTACGAAGGAGTGCTCCACGAATACATCATCTGTGATGAGCCCCACAAGAGAACCACCCTGGAAGGTCCGGTAACCGTCGGTCATTTCGACAGCGCCCGGAACCGCCAGGACCCGAAAACCAAATACGCCAACGATGCAGCGGTCCTCGAACGGGCGCTGGAGTCAGACCCCGACAATACGCGCTATGTGTTTTATCTGGCCCAGAGCTACCGGGATGCGGGCGAACTGCACAAGGCCATACGAACCTATCATCGGCGCGCGGACATGGATGGCTGGGACGAGGAGATCTGGTATTCCCTGTTCCAGATCGGCGTGCTCAAGGAAGCGGCGGGAATCGAAGAACACTTTGTCGTTGACGCGTATCTGGCCGCTTACCAGTACCGCCCGGGTCGAGCAGAGCCGATGCACCACCTCGCCCGCTTCTACCGCCTGCGCGAGCGTTTTCCCCTGGCGCATCTATTCGCCAGTCAGGCCGTTCAGACTCCCCAGCCAGACGATGGCCTGTTCCTGGACAACGCTGTCTACGACTGGCGCTGTCTGGATGAGTACGCCATCGCGGCCTTCTACGCAGGTGAAATCGAAGAAGCGCGCAAAGCCAACCAGCGCCTCCTGAGCGAAGGAAAAGTCCCGGAGAGCGAGCTCCCGAGAATCCGGAAAAACCTGGAATTCTGCGAAACCCCCGAAGAAACCGGCAGGTCCTAGTCCCCAGCAAGCCGGCAATTGCGCCAGAAGGCCGAGAGTTTCCGGGTCACCGCGGGCCAGCGAGCCAGACGTTCCGGCAAACGCCCGGGGCTCCAGGCACCCCGGGCTACCGGGCCAATAGCTCCAGAAGACGCGCCTGGGCCTCCGTGGGCCACAGATTCCAGGGGATATAACCCCAGGCATAAAACAGGTCGAGAGCGATGATGCCCGGCAAAGCCAGCCGGAATGCCGGCTGGCTCAGCACCCTGTCATAACCCACCAACAAGGCAAACGGCGCGATGGTCACGAGCATCCGAGCAAGGTCATCTCCATGGAAGAACGCATAGAAGACGTAAAAAACGGCGCAGTAAAGGAACACTTCGCGATGACGCCACAGCAACAGCACGCCAGCCCCGTACAGCACATAGGTAAAATAATAGAACTCGGTGATTTCCTTGGAGGGGCCCATGGAATCCTTGAACGAAAGAAAGGGAATGGGTGACAGGAGGATTCCCTGCCGATCGAAATAAGCAAAAAAGCTACCGAAGACGTGCTCGTACACCACGAAAGTCGCCAGCAGCCCCGTGCCGGACAAGGGCAACAAGAACAATGCGCGCCAGTCACGTCGCAAAAACCACAATACTGCAAAAACGGGAACCAGCAGTATCCCGACGATCCGGGTCACAGACGCCAACAGGATGAACAACACGACCAGGCCCACACAGCGGCGTTGATCCGCCAGAAATGCCGCAAACACGAAACACAAAAACAGCGGCTCGCTGGCGCCCACGCTGTGATAGATGAACCACCGCGCCGGGAAAAAACAGAACAGCACGGCAGTCCACAACGGCGACACGACCATGTCATAAACCACCAGCACCCGGTAGAACAGCACAACTGCAAGCATCGCCGAGAGATTGGTGGCCAGCACCATGGCCCACTGGTAGTCGCCCAGGGTAATCAGCGGCAACAGCCGGATCAGAAACGGATAAGCCGGCAAATAGCTCGAGAAATGCTCCGGAGCCATCCCGAAATCCACAAAGTGCAGATCGGCATAAGGCAGGTACAGGGTTTTCGCTACGTACACATACAAAGGACCATCAAGAAAACGAAAGACCGTTTCCATGCCGCCCGGTAACCCCCAGTACGTGGCGAGGTTTGCCGTCAGCATGGTCAGGCTGAGCACCAGCCACCAGTACCGCGAGCACCAACCACGGAGCGTCTCCAGAGTCATGGCGATGCCGTCCACGCCCGGAGTTCCGGCACACGCTCACCCACCAGGTAGTCGCCTTCAGAGATCAGATCGCCGCTTTCGTCCCACGTGCGAATGCTCCCGTGCAGCTGCCCCCGCCACAGGACCCCTTCCTCTCGCCTCCGACCCGACGCGTAGAAGGTCGCGTACGGTCCGGTCAGATGGTTCGCGTAATAGTGCCCGCGTTCTTTTCGCACACCGTCGGGGTAGAAGGTCTCATAGGGTCCCGAGCGCATGGTTTCCCCATCTTCAAAATAATAATGAAAACGCTGCTCCGGCAATCCATCAGGGAAAAAAGATTCGAAGACCTCCAGTAAACCCAGGGGCCGCTCGGGAAGTTCCGGCCAAGGCACATCGATTAGAACGATGCTGCCGGCGATGATGCCCGTCGGTTCGTGGTCATAGATAAGGGGCAGATGGGCCGGCGAGTATCTCCGATACCACCCGGGTTGATAGAAAAAGGCACGCAGGGCATACACACCCGGTGCAGGCACCCGTACCGGGATTCCTGTCCTGATCACCCAGCGACCCCCGTAGTCCATGTGCCCCAGTTCGGTGCGGTTCACTTGCACCAGCACCGGGCCGAGCTCCCCCCTGCGCTGCTGGCGAACGACCTCTTTCCAGCCCTGCCCCCAGTCATTGTTGGAGTCGTTCAGATAGTC
>SMWH01000105.1 GCA_004357005.1 Gammaproteobacteria bacterium | reverse complement strand
TGTATCTGACGCCGCTGCCGGATGTAGTTCTTCAGGCGGGGGACAAGCTGGTTGTGCACGATAAACCGGAGAGCCTGCGCGAATATAAACAGGTATTGGGTGGAAAACTCTATTCCGGCGACCAGCCGGTGGATGAGGACCATCCGCTCAAGGCCGAAGATCAACAAAGCGCTGAAGTGGTGATCAGTCCCGGCAGTCGTCTTGAAGGAGCTCGCCTGGGCGACGCGCGGCTCGATACGACGTACAACCTGATTGTTCTCGCCATCCACCGCGCCGGTGTCGAGTTCGTATCGGACCTGCAGGATGTTGTGCTGCAGGCAGGGGATGTGCTGCTGGTGCAGGGATCCCAGGAGGACCTGGCGCAGGTCAGGAACCGGGGTGAGTTGTTGGTGCTGGATGGCAGCTCGGAATTGCCACACACCAAAAAGGCGCCCATCGCGCTGGGCATCATGGCGGGTATTGTCGTCACAGCTGCTTTTGGTGTCATGCCCATTGCCGTGGCTTCGATGGCGGGTTTTGTGTTGTTGCTGGCTACCCAATGCATCAGCTGGCGGCACGTGGGGACGGCCCTGAACGCCCAGATCATTCTATTGATCGTTGCCAGTCTGGCGCTGGGCAAGGCGCTCATGCGCACCGGTGGCGCGGACTACCTGGCGGAGGTACTGCTGTTTGCTACTTCGGGCATGACTCCGATATATGTGGTGGGTGCCATGATGCTGTTCATGGCCTTGTTGACCAACGTGGTATCCAACAACGCCGCGGCCGTGATCGGAACACCCATTGCCATCAGCGTTGCCCAGCATCTGGCGTTGCCCTACGAACCCTTCATCCTGGCCGTGCTTTTCGGGGCGAACCTGAGCTTCGCGACCCCCATGGCTTACCAGACAAACCTGCTTGTGATGAATGCTGGCGGATACCGCTTTAACGATTTCGTGCGGGTAGGCGTGCCTCTGATAGTAATGATGCTCATCATCCTTACGGTGGTACTCGTGCGTCTGTACGATCTCTGAGCGCGCAACTTTCATGCTCTGGTATCCTTGGTCCTGGAGGGAGCACGTGCCCCGGGTAAATACGCATGGGTGATTTCAACGTCCGGCAGGACTCCGGCGAGGAACTGCGCCGTAACTTCATGAAGCTTCTCCTGGACGACGTCCGGGCCCTGGAGCGAATGCTGGATATGGACATGTTCGAATCCGGTGTGCGGCGCATCGGGGCCGAGCAGGAAATGTTCCTGGTGGACCGGGCCAGCCGGCCAGCGCCCATCGCCATGGAAGTGCTGGACGCCATCGATGACCCGCGCTTCACCTACGAACTGGGACGTTTCAACCTCGAGTGCAATCTGTCCCCGCTGGAACTGGGCGGGAAATGCCTCAGCAAACTCGAAGCCGAGATCCAGGATTGCCTGAACAAAGCCTGTGTTGCCGCCAACAGCCTCGGTGGGGACGTAGTACTGGTAGGTATCCTGCCGACCCTGCGTCAATCGGATCTCAGTCTCGACAATATGGTGCCGATTCCGCGCTATTTCGAACTCAACCGTACGCTCATGGAACAGCGCGGCGCCGATTTTCAGTTCACCGTTTCGGGGATCGATCAGCTCAATATCAAGCACAACAACGTGATGCTGGAAGCGGTCAACACGAGTTTCCAGATCCACTTCCAGGTGGCGCCCGGGGAATTCGCGCTCCTCTATAATCTGGCCCAGGCGGTCGCGGCGCCCGTGATGGCGGCAGCCGTGAACTCACCGCTGTTGCTGGGCAAACGGCTGTGGTTGGAATCGCGCATCGCGGTGTTCGAGCATTCCGTGGATTCGCGGTCAGAGGCACATCAGGCCCGGGGCGTCAGACCACGAGTGCATTTCGGAGACTCATGGATCAATGAGTCGGTGCTGGAGATCTTCCGCGAGGACATTTCCCGGTTCCGCGTGCTGTTAACCAACGATTACGAAGAAGATCCCATGGCGCTGATCGATGCGGGAAAACCGCCACAACTCAACGCGTTGCGGCTGCAAAATGGAACCGTCTACCGGTGGAACCGCGCCTGTTACGGGGTCCGCAATGGTCAGGCCCATCTGCGTATCGAGAACCGGGTGTTGCCATCAGGGCCGTCGGTGCTGGATGAAGTGGCCAACGCCGCTTTCTTTTTCGGTCTCATGGCGGGGCTCGGTGGGGAAATCGACGACATCCGTGAACACATGGATTTCGGTGAGGCGAAAGCGAATTTCTTTGGCGCGGCCCGGGAAGGGCTGAAGGCGCAGCTGACCTGGATTCACGGTGAGCACGAACCCGCATCGGACCTGATTCTCAACACGTTGTTGCCCCAGGCGCGGGAAGGACTGGAAGCCGCGGGGGTCGACAAGGGCGAGATCGATCACTACCTGGGCGTGATCCAGGCGCGAGTCGAAAATGGGCAGACTGGTGCGCGCTGGATGCTGCGTTCGCTGGCGAACATGGAAGAGGCTGGTTCCATGGATCAACGTCTGCGTAATGTGACCTCCGCCATCGTCGCGAATCAGAAAACCGGCGAACCGGTGCATACCTGGCCGCTGGCTGAACTGGACCGGTCCGGAGACTGGCGCGAAAGCTATCGCGCGGTGGGTCAGTTCATGGTCACGGATCTGTTTACGGTGCATCCGGACGATCTGGTTGATTTTGCGGCCAGTCTCATGGAGTGGGAGCACATCCGCCACGTTCCGGTGGAAGACGACCAGGGAAAACTCGTCGGGCTCGTATCACATCGCGACTTGTTGCGGATGGTGGCGCGAGGAAAGGGTGAGGGCATCCCGGTGCGGGAGGTGATGAAGGCCGACCCGTTCACGGTGACTCCGGAAACCTCAACGACGGACGTCATACGAATGATGCGCGAGCATCAGGTCAGTTGTTTGCCCGTCATCAAGGATGATCGCCTGGTTGGTCTGGTGACCGAACGGGATCTGATTGGCGTTGCGGCGCAACTGATGGAAAATTCCCTGGCCGAGAAGTGATGGTGCGCTGTGCCGCGTTTGTTTTTCTCCTGCTATTCCTGACCTTCGCGGGTTGTTCAAAACCGCCGGATGAGGCGCGTATTCACGCGGCGATCGATGCCATGGTGGAGGCTGTTGAGCAGAAACGTCCCGGAGACTTCATGGAGCACGTGGCGACAGACTTCAGCGGTCCTGCCGAGGTGTCCGGGCGGATCGATGTGGAGCGTTTGCTGCGGTATCACCAGATCCGCAACAGGAATATCGGTGTTGTGGTGCGGTCAGTGAAAATCCAGGTGCGCGATGACCGGGCGACCGCCAGCTTCCACGCGCTGTTGACCGGTTCCCAGAGCTGGTTGCCCGAGCGCGGGAAAGACTACGTCATGGTCAGCGGCTGGCGTCTCGATGACGGGGAATGGAAGCTGATCAACGCCCGGTGGCAATGAGATCAAGAAAGAATCGCGGCCCTCGTTTTTGAACTGGGCCGCTCCTACAAGCTGCGATTCATACCCCACGGCAGGGGCGCCATGCGTGGCGCGATTGGGGGAATAATCAGTCCCGATAGTTGATGAACTGCAGCGGCAGTCCAAGTTCTGAGTCGCGCAACAGGGCGATCACTGACTGCAGATCATCGCGTTTCTTTCCGGATATCCGGACCACGTCACCCTGGATGGCGGTCTGTACCTTGAGTTTGGCATCCTTGACCAGCTTGACGAGTTTCCTGGCGGTTTCCTGGTTGATTCCCCGGCGAAGCTGAATCGCCTGGCGCGCACGGTTATTGGTCTCCTCGATCTCCCCCGCGTCGAAGACCATCAGGTCGATGCCTCGCTTGACAGCGCGGGCGAAGAGAATGTCCTGCATCTGTTTGATCTGGAATTCGTTCTGGGCCTCGAGCGTCAACCCCGCGTCGCTGTGCTCGATCCGGGCCCCGGAACCCTTGAAATCGTAGCGGTTGGTGATTTCCCGGTTCGCCTGGTCCAGGGCATTGGTGAGTTCGTGATCGTCTATCTGCGAGACGGCGTCGAATGAGGGCATGGTCTGCCTCCTTGCCTGAGAGGCGGGGAAGATAGCACAGGGTCAGTTCAAACACCCGAGGATTCCGTGGGTTGTATAATTGCGTGCCATGCCGGACCGTTACCATGTGGCGGCCTGCCAGACCGACTTCCCCGCGGCAAGGACGCGGGATGAGATCGGCGAAAGGACCCGCCGGATGTGCACCATGATCAGGGACACGATCGAGGGCTACGCGCCTTTTTTCGATGTCCGCCTGCTTGTATTCCCTGAATTCGCCCACGCCGCGCCGATCTACGAGACGGCTGAGAAGCTTCGTGAAAGGCTCAGTGTTGAACTGCCCAACGAACACACGGATGCCTATGAAAAGCTGTGCCGTGAGTTCGGGTGTTACATTCAGACCGGGAGTTTTCTCGAAGTGGATGACGCCTGGCCCGGGGCCCTGTTCAACACCACGGTGCTGATCGGACCCACCGGCGTGCTCTCCAAGTACCGCAAGGTCAATCCCTGGATTCCCTGGGAAGTGCACACCAGCCCGCACGATATACCGGACTATGACCTTGAGCCGTTTCCGGTGGTGGATACGGATCTGGGAAAACTGGGTGTGGCAATCTGCTATGACTGGCTGTTTCCGGAAACCATTCGCCAGATCGCCTTCAACGGGGCGGAAATTATCCTGCGAGTATCCGCATACATGGACCCCTGGGGTGCTGTGCCACCCATGGACTGGTGGACACTCTTCAATCGCGCCCGCGCGGTGGAGAACACGGTCTACGTGGTGGCGGCCAACCAGGGCGCATCCATGTCCAACTACCCGCCGTTCAGCTGGCCCGGGGGCAGCATGGTGGTGGACTATGACGGGCGTGTACTGTCCCAGGCGGATCCAGGACCCGGGGAGAAGGTCGTGGTGGGGCCTGTGGATCTGGCGGCGCTGAGAGCTGAACGGGAGCGCAGGCAAGGCCACGACATGCGATCCCATCTGCGCAGCGGCATCCATCCGTACATGAACAGCGAATGGCTTGACCCGGATGGTGGTGAGTCGCTGATAACCGTGGAATCATTGCGCGAACGAATTCGCCGGGCTAAAGGGAAACTGAGAGACAGATGAAAACGAAATATACGGGCCATTGGTCGAGAATCCAGTGCTGGAGAGCAGCGTTGATGGTCGCGACGCTGGTGCTGGGCGCTTGTCAGCAAAGCTCCAGCGAATTCGAAGCTGATGCGGCGGCCATTGCCGAAAACAACCGGGGTGTCGCCCTGATGGGGCGATTCGACTACGAGAGCGCGGAAGCGGTATTCGCCGAACTCGCGGGCGCCAATCCTGCCTGGACCGACGCGCGGATCAACCTGGCGATCGCCACACTCAATCGCCAGCGCGAGGGTGACGAGGTCAAGGCGCTGGACATGGTCCAGGCCGTACTCGCCGGAGAACCGGACAACCTT
>SMWH01000008.1 GCA_004357005.1 Gammaproteobacteria bacterium | reverse complement strand
CACCACGCCGGAGCCTGCTGATGGCTTTCGTCGGCGCCGAAGAACAGGGCTTGCTGGGTTCCGAATACTTTGCAAAGAACCCCACGGTGGGACCCGGCCGCATCGCCGCCAACATCAATTTCGACAGCCCCAATATCTGGGGTGAGACCTCCGACATTACCTACATCGGCAAAGGCAAGTCCACGCTGGATGGCGTGGCGCAACAGGTTGCCGATTACCAGGGCCGGATCGTCAAGCCCGACCAGTTCCCCTCACGGGGCATGTTCTATCGCTCGGATCAGTTCAACATGGCGCGGATCGGCATCCCGGCGTTGTATCTGAAGGAAGGTACGGAGTTCGTGGGCCAGCCGGAAGGCTGGGGTATTGAGCAGATCAACGCCTATACTTCGGTCAATTACCACCAACCCAGCGACGAGCTCACGGATGACTGGAACTTTGACGGCATGGTCATGGATGCGCGCTTCGGGTTCTGGGCCGGGCTGATCATTGCCAACGCCGATGAGATGCAGAGTTGGAATCCGGGTGATGAATTCGAAGCGGCGAGACTGGAAGCGTTGGAGGCATTGAACAGCGGCGAGTAATCAACCAGGGAGTCACGGCCGGAATGAATCGCGGCTGGAAAGCCGCTCCTACACAATCACCGCTCCTACACTACAGGATCAACCGATGGCGGAAAACGATATCAGGGCACACTTCGATTACGCGGACAGCGACGGCAACGGCCGCATCGACAAGGACGAATTCATGCGGCTGATTGTGCGCCTCGGGCTGAAGAGACCCGACGGCGTGGTGGACCTGGCGTTCGCGTCCATCGACACGGACGAAAACGGCACGATCGATTTCCCGGAATTCCGGGCCTGGCTGGAAAAAACATCCGCCGCCGAAGCAAGTTCGGGAGACGAACTACCGCCTCACGCTCATTGAGGGTCGCGGCTGGAAAGCCGCTCCTGCAACAGATCAGGTACAGGGCCGGGACTGCCGGCTGACGCCCGGGAATTCGCCTTTCAACCGGGTCCAGGCTTCGTCAGCGCCGGGTAGAATTGCATAGTCCAGCCAGTAAGCCGGCACTTCGTCACGGCGCGGACTGATCTGGGCGTCATAACCGAAGGACGCTATTTCCGCGCGGCGCACCATGGCGTTCATGCGGTCGGTAAACAGCCCCAGCGATATCGTGTTTTCCCGTTCGCCGGACGTGACCACGTAGTAGTCCTGAACACCCTGCCCGGACAACCGGCGGGCGATCTCCAGGGCAGCCGTGCGGCTCGCCAGCGCGGGTAGATACACCCAGTAACCCAGATCCACCATTCGCTTGTCTTCCCGGGGTTGCATCGCCCGCACGTCGTTTTCCACCCAGGTGGTCACCCGTCTGAGATCTGCCCGGGACGAAAACGGCCCCACCGAATAACAATTCAAACCCTGGTCCAGGGTGAGTCCCGGTTGCGGGCTGTCCACGACCTTCTGTTGCGGCACGCCTTCCTTCTCGCTCAGCAGCATCAGGAGATCCACGCCCGGATCGGTTTCCGGCAGCGCGTTGACGTCCGGGGACGCGAACAGGCGCCACCCGAGAAAGGTCACATTCGCCGCGAGCAGGGCCAGGAAAAGCCACTTCATGTATTCGGTTACTCTGTTGTGTCCTCGGCGATCACTCCCGGGCGATCACCGCGAGGCCTTGCAGCACCAGATCCGTTTCGAACCGGGCGTCATTCAGATAAGAAAGCATACGGTGTCCCGCGCCGCCGGTCACGACCAGAGTCACGTTTCCTCCCACTTTTTTTCGGGTTGCCGCCACGAAACGTTCGATCAGAGCGATGCTGCTCAGCATCACTCCCGAGGCCACCGCATCCGGCGTGGCATCAGCAAACTCAGTAATACCACCTTCGCGGTCCAGGAGAATGTCTCCCGTCTGGCCCAGCGTGGTGAGCATCATCTCCGGTCCCGGGGCGATGAGCCCGCCCAGATGCCGTCCTTCACTGTCCACCGCGTCCAGCGTGGCGGCCGTGCCCACATCCACCACGCACACTGGACCTTCGATCAGCGACCGGGCCCCGACCATGGCCACCAGGCGGTCTATGCCGAGACGTTCGGGATCCGCATAGGCATTCGTGATGCCCGCCAGCTCCGGCCCGGAGCGCAGGTCGTCAACGGGACATGCCCAGTTCTCCGCGACCCAATCGGCAAGTTGCCGGCCGATCTCCGGGCCCGCCACGTTACACAGAACGACGCTTGCAGGCGTTTCGTTCCCCGACCAGCCGTCGCCCAGAACCGAATCGAAGGTCGCTGGTTCATAGGCGCGCGCTTCCGAGAGCGTGCATTGATGCCCGGAGTATTCGCACCATTTGATGCGCGTATTGCCCAGATCAACCAGCAGTTTCATCCGCTCTCACCTTCAATTCGCCGGTGCTGAAACTGCGCACCCCTCGCTCGGTCTCCACCAGCAGCGCGCCCTGTTCGTTGATGCCACGTTCGATCCCCCGGAACTCCACGCCGTCTTGCTCAACACGAACCGGTCGATCGCGCAACACATCCACCGACCTCCATTCTTCAAGCACATCGTCGCGCCCATCAGACTGATAGATCGGCAGCAACAGCAACAATTCGTTGAGTACGGCGCCGGCCACATCGTTGAGTGGCGGCACTTCGCCCAGAATCGTTTCCAGATCAACAAAAGGCTGATCGACGATGGCCTTGTCCGGGAAGGCCGTGTTGATTCCGATTCCGATCACCGCCGCGCAATCCTTTCCGCCCCGGGCTTCAACGAGGATCCCGGCCAGTTTCCTGTCCTGCCACATGACATCGTTGGGCCATTTCAAACCCGCATCGGCTATTCCCAGCCTGTTGAGCGCGCGCAATACCGCAACCCCGGTGGCCAGGCTCATCCCGGTGGCGGCACGCAAGTCGGGCAACTGCCACAGCAGCGATATGCTGACGCTGCCCCCGGCTGGCGAGAACCACCGTCGTCCCTGCCGGCCGCGTCCCTCGGTCTGTTCCGCTGCCACATAAACAGTCCCCGACACAGCGCCGTCGTCTGCCGCTTCCAACAGACGCGAATTCGTGGAGTCGGTCTGCTCAAAGACTTCCACATGATGCAGCAGGGCCCGGGCCGGCGAGCCCAGCCGGGAACAGATGCTGTCGGCGTTCAGTTCAATGGCGCCGGTCACATCGGTGTTGTCAGATGGGTTCTGGTTCAAGGTCCCGGCAACAGTCGGATCTTCCGAAAGCAGTGCTCTTGTCCCGTCATGAGATTGCGCAGGTTACTTCGATGCATGAACACAATAAACGCCCCGGCCGCCACGCCGAAGGCTGTGAAGATCGCCCGATCAGGGTCGGGCGCAAGAAACCAGGCGACGGGCGCGAACGACAACGCCGCCACCATCGAGGCAACGCTGACATAACCGAACAGGAGCAGCACGAGGACCCAGACCCCGAGCACCATCAGCAGACCCACAGGCCACAGGGCCAGAAGAACTCCCACAAAAGTCCCGACGCCCTTGCCGCCGCGAAAGCCGTGAAACACGGGAAAGCAGTGGCCCAGGATCGCGGCGAAACCGCACAGGACCGCGATGGTTGGAAGGGGAACCATGGACGATGCCACGCCGGGCAGATTCAAACCAGGCAGGACCGCCGCCGCCAACCAGCCCTTACCCACATCGATGATCAGCACGCCCAGCGCGAACATCCAGCCGCCGGCGCGCAAGGCATTCGTGGCGCCGGCGTTGCCGCTGCCCACATCGCGCACATCCAGCCCGCCCTTGAGCTTGCCCAGCACGAGACTGCCGCACACCGAGCCGAGCAGGTAGGCGATCAGCACTTTCAGAGCAATCTCAATCATACCGTTTCGCGGCTGAAAGCCGCTCCTACACGGGCTTTGCCCTTCGTGGTGCGATTCAGTTCGTTGAGCATCTGCGCCGGTTCCACATACTCCTGTACGCCCAGCACCAGCGATCCGGGCCCGGCATGCGCGCCCACCGCTGGGCCCGCATCGGTCAACGACACAGAATCGGCGTTCCTTACTTTGTCCGCCAGCATGTCCCTGAGTTCCTGCCCGGCGCCTTCGGCGTTGCAATGCCCCACCACGAGCCGGTAGCGCTTGTCCGGTTGCAGGCGCCGCATCGTCCAATGGGCAAACCGCCGGGTGATGTTCGACTTCCCAAAAAAGCCGCCACCGGCTTTCAGAAGTCCTTCCGGTGTATTGGTGAGGATCGGCGTCACATACAACATGTCTGCCAGGACCTTTTTGGAACGGGCGACGCGTCCACCGCGAACCGCCCAGGAGAGATCAGGGATGACAGCGTAGGTCGTGGTCCAGGGTCGCATGGCCTCCACGAGGCGGATGACGTCTTCCGCTTCCATCCCTGCCCGGGCCGCTTCGGCGGCGTAGGTCACCAGCAAACCTTGCCCGGTAGACGCGTTGAGTGAATCCACGACATGCACGCGCTCCGGATCCACCCGGGACGCCGCACCGGCGGCAGCCTGACAGGTTCCGCTCAGGGCGCCCGACACATTGATGGAAATCACCGCGTCGTGATGGCTTGCCAGGAACTGGAACAGCCGGCGGAAATCGCCGGGTGCCGGTTGGGATGTCTTGGGATGCAGCGGGTTGTGCTCCAGTTCCCGATAGAACTCCCGGGGCGTCAGCGAAACCTTGTCCAGATAGCTGCGCTCACCGAAGTGAAGACGCACGGGCACCATGTGCAAACCCAGCCGCTCCCAGTCCTCGCCCGGGATATCGGCGCCGGAATCGGTGACCACGGCCACGCCGCCCCGGTTAACATGTACCGTGTCGGTCTGGCGGCGCATATCGTCCGCCTTGTGACTGCTGACCGACCCGAACTCCTCACAGGTTCGAAACACCGCATCCGGCATGTCCACATGCACATGGACGCGGACTTTCTGTTTGCTGCCGGCGATCACCAGACTGCTGGCGCCGAGCTTCATCAACGCTTCGCGCATCTTGCGCCGGTCCACCGCATTGCCGGTCACGACACACTCCGTGCAGAACCGATGCAGTAGCTCTTCGTTCATGCCGATCAGGGGAATGTGATCGCCATCGTCGGGTTCGACAACGGTGCGCACTTCCACGACGGTGCCGCTGCGGATGAAATCGAGGATGCCTTCCAGCAGGTCCACGAACCCCTGGGCCCCCGCATCAACGACACCTGCCTTTTCGAGAACCGCCAGTTGTTTTGGCGTATTCGCCAGCGAACGTTTGGCGCGTTCAAAACCACGCTCCACCAACTCCTTGAAATCGTGCACGCCGGAGGCAACCTGGGATCGAACCTCCTGGGCAAAATCACGCATCACGGTCAGGATGGTCCCCTCCTGTGGTTCCGCCATAGCCTCCTCGGCATATTCGGCGCCCTCTTTCAGGGCCTGGCAAAATCCCGCCGTGTCCATCACCGCTTCGCCCTCGCTGGCATCGGAAACGCCCTGAAGGAACTGGGCAAAGATGGCGCCGGAATTCCCCCTCGCGCCGTCCAGCGCGGCATCGGCGATCCCGGTCAGGGACTCGCCCACATTGGCCGATTCCTGCCCTTCGGTTTCCCGGAGCACCGCCGTCAGCGTGAAAGCGAGGTTGGTGCCCGTATCCCCGTCGGGCACCGGGAATACATTGATACGGTTCAGGTGTTCCTGCCGGGAGATCACCTTGTGGATCCCGGCGGTCAAAGCACGCCGCAGCCGCTGCCCGTCCAGATAACGGATGGGGGACGGATCGGCGCGGTTGTTGTCTGGCGGCTGGTTCACGGTTTTGTCGGCGACGGGGCTTGGTACTGTACCGCATGGGCGGCGGGGGACGCCGGGGGTACCCACTGGCGAATCAGGCCATATTCTGGTCATCCGGGGCCGCAAGCATCGGACCAAATCCCGGGTCTTGGGGAAACCAAATGGCCCTTTCCCGCATCAAACAAGGGAGTGCGGGTTTCGGGCTCCAGGGCTTGAAACTGGCATGAATCGTGCTGATTTCTTATGGAAGGATGCCAATGGCAAGGGGTAAAGCGATGCCGGGTCTGAAATTGAAGTCCTTGTGGCCGCTGTGGTTGATCGTGCTGCTGTTGCTCGCGGCGATGCCGAGGCCGGCTGCCGGTGCAATCGGCGATGGCCCGCTCAACGACGAGATGGCGGCCCCGGCAACGGGCGAAAGCACCACCGTCAACGCATCGGAGGATCCGACACCGGTGCCTGCAAAAGCGACCACACCGGTGGACGAAGATCCCGCCGCGGCGAAGGGTTCATCGAAGGAAACCGGCCGCTCGCACCCTGCCGGTACTCATGGGCCACGCACTCCGTGGCCGGACATGGTACCTATGGATCATTGACCCTTGGCAAAAAGCCATTTGCCAAGGCTATCTGACTGGCCTGGGCATTTGACCCGGGGCTTTGACAGGGGAAACTGAACGGGCCAACTGACGACTTGGCAACGGAGAGCACGATGAGCTTGTACGACAACGAAGTCACCCGCGAACTGCGTGACATTTTTGGTGAGGAACAGCGTCCCGTGTGGATCTGGGGCGTGTGTGCCGCGATAGCGGCAAAATTCGATTGGCAAACCTGGATCGTGCGCGTGGCCGCGGTCGGTGCGCTGGTCTTCTTCACCAAGATCGCCCTGCTGGCCTACCTGGTGCTGGGCCTGGTGTTATCCGAGTGCCGTGAACGCACCCTGCACAGCATCCGTCAGTTCGTTCGCCTGATAGAACAGCTGGTGCAACTCGCGACGGCAAAAATCAGCGATTGGTTGGGCAGCCGCCGCACCGCCTGAATTGCAGGAGCGCCATTCGCGGCGCGACATATCGATTCGCGGCTGGAAAGCCGCTCCTGCAGATAACGGCTCCTGCAGCTATTGTGAAGTTGGGTGCAGGGTATAAACCTGGACGCGGTTGGTAACTGTCTGATCGGCGGTCATTCCGCCCAGCATGAAAAACCCGTCACGGGATTCCAGCAGCCCCCGCAGATCCATCACGGGTGTTTCCAGATCCTCGTGTCGCCGCCACTCCAGTGTCTCCAGATCGAAACTGAATACCGTCGCTACAGGTGTTGACGGCTCACCGTCGTAACCGGTGCCGTCATAGTTGTAGGGGTTATCGGAACCCCCGGCAAAAAGAACCCTGGGTCCCCCGGTCTTTGTTCCCACCGCTGCCATGCGGTAAAGCGCCGGGCCCGGGTGATGTTCCAATGGTTCCCATTCGATCACGGTGACGTCGCTCGCCGACACCGTGCCCAGCCAGCACTCGGGAGAGGCCTCGAAGGAACGCCTGCCGCCCTCCTCTTCGGGGGGAACCACCTTGACCCCGTCGCAGATCACCATGCGTTCGCCTGCCATGCCGCCGGCATGACCGAACACGGGAGTTCCCGGGTAAGGCGTGACTGCTTGCCAGGTATCCGTGACCGTGTCATAGACCTGGACCTTGTCCACGTTGTCCGTGTCGTGCCAGCCACTGACCAGATAGATATAGCGGCCCCGGTACGCCAGCGAGACGCTGTCATCCACCGGAACGGGCATGGCGGATAACTCAGACCAGCTTTGGGACCCGGGATCGAAACGATAAACACCGGGATCGGATTTCTCGGAACCATCCTCGGCCACCGTATAGCCGCCCATGACATAGACGGCGCCGTTCACGCCGATGGCGGTTCCCGCCAGACGCGGCGACCCCGGCACCGCTTCGATTTCCATCCAGGCCTTTGCCCGGCTGTCGTACCGGAAGGCGCGGTTGCTGATGTCCCGCCAGGTCTTGCCCTCCCCCAGACCCAGGAAACTGTAGAACTCGAACCCATCGCCGTCATCGTCCCCGATCACCGCCACCGCGTTGTTGCTCACCGGCACCGGCATACCCGGTACCTCGGTATCCGCGCACCCGGCCAGGAACAGCAAGCCGGTCAGGCTACAGCTCGTAACCCAGTCGTGCCGCCACATCACGGGTAGTCTCACGGATGTCCTCCAGTTCGCGATCACTGAAACCGGAAGTGTAATAGGTGGGCGCTGTCAGGTGATCGATGAAAAAGCTTCGTGTTTCGCCGAAAGCCTCCGGATCCAGTTCACAGTGCCTGATGATGTTGTCGATAACCTCCGGCGTTGATTCGCAGAGGTCTTCGTACTTGACGAACAGCGCTGCTTTTCGCAAGGCTTCGGAGTCCGCCATGGCGTCGAGCAGGTAGCCATAAAGAGAACTCCAGTACAGCCCCCACCCACGGGCGGGTCTGTCGGAATTCCACAAGCTCTCGATCTCTTCAGCCAGGGCTGCATCGCCGAGATTGATCGCGGCCTTGTCTACGCCGAACTCGAAATGACCCACCCAACTCAGGTACTCCCGGGTGCGCGGGCTTTTTTCCTGCCCCTCGCTGAACAGACGATCCTGTTTCATGGATGAGGCGATGTGCTGGATGGGGTGGCGAACCGGGATGATGAACTTCGCGTCGGGAAACAGCTTGTGGATATACGCCACGCGACTGGAGTTGTAGTTGCCCTTGGTGACATAGCGGGAGCGTTCGCGAACCAGCAGGAGTTTGCGGATGTGATCCCGGTAAAACTTCTCGAAATCAGCATGAGACGCGGACGCGTCCAACACATTGCTCCTGCGCCGGTCATGCAGCCCGTCCAGGTAATGCATCCAAAGGACTTCTTCGATGGCTTCGGGACTGTCCGGGGTGACCTCGAGGCGATCCCGGTGAGCGCGCTCTTCAGGCTCCACCTCGGGCAGGGGCATCCGGGCCCGCAACCAGTTCCACCAGAACGGGATGTAGACGGCCGGAAAATCACTGTAGTGATGGCAGGTCACCGCCGGGTGCTGACTGATCATCTCGGTGATGACGGTGCTCCCGGAGCGGGCCATCCCGCCCACGTAGATGGGCAGGTCGATGGGCACGTCATCCAGATAATCCCTGAGGACCGCCGATTCGAAGTTCCCCGCGCCCCGCCAGAACCGGGCGCCCCGATCGAATAACCAGCCCCAGAAATACTTGCCCCCCGGCACCTCGAAAGCCGT
>SMWH01000104.1 GCA_004357005.1 Gammaproteobacteria bacterium | reverse complement strand
GAGTTGGCGGGGGTAGCGCTCCAGCAGGTCGTCCATGTGAACTTGAGAGGCGGCGTCACGCACGGCCCGAGCCCGGTCTTGGGGTGGCACGCCGCGCACCTTCAATGGGAACCCGATATTCTCGGCCACCGTTTTGTGCGGGTAGAGCGCGTAGGACTGAAACACCATGGCCACGTCGCGGTATTTCGGCAGCATCTTGGAAATGTCGGTATCGCCCAGGAGCACCTGACCGGAATCGGGCTCTTCAAGCCCGGCGACAATCCGCAGGACGGTGGTTTTACCGCAACCCGATGGGCCCAGCAGGACCAGAAACTCGCCGGGCGCGATCTCGATGTCGAAGTCCTTGACCACATGGTTGGTGCCGAACCACTTGTTGAGGCCCTTGATCCTAAGCTTTTGGGCGTTCGACATGGATTGCGTCCCCGAATCGGCGGTGGTCTGGCTCACCCTTTTACTGCCCCCGTCAGAACGCCCTTGGCGATAAAGCGCTGCAACACCAGCGCCATCAGAATGACCGGGATGATCATGATGATGATCACCACGCACATGGTCCACCAAAGGACGCCCTTTTCGCCGGCGTTCATGGCCGCAACCAGGATTGGCATGGTCTGGGCCTTGGAGGTCGACAGGAAGAGCGCCAGCACATACTCGTTCCACGCCAAGATCAGCACGAGCAACGTGGTTGCGGCGAGGCCGGCCCGGGCCAGGGGCAGCACGATCTCAAAGAATATTGTAAGGCGCGACGCGCCATCGAGCTGCGCGCTTTCCTCCAGTTCGATTGGAACGGCTGCGAAGAAGTCGTACATCAGCCAGATGACGATCGGCAAATTGACCACCGTGTAGCTGAGGATCAACGCGGCATGGGTGTCCAGCATCCTGAGGTTCTGAAACATCATGTAGACTGGGATGATGGTGACGACCGGGGGCAGTATGCGCTGGGAGATCATCCAGAACAGGATGTCCCCATTGGCCACGGAACGCTTGAAGCGCCGCCCCAGGGTACGTGCCAGCAGGACGAAAATCGCGCCTGCGACCGCCGCCGCGAGACGCCAGTCGACCCCCGCCACACCGACGGCCACCGCCATGGCGACCATGGCCAGCACGAACAGGAGAATCGTGCCGAACTTGGGTTTGTACTCGATCCGGACTAGGGCATAGGCGGCCATGCTGCCGATCAGCGCACAGAGTGATGTGGACAGGAGCGCAATCACGATCGAGTTGAAGTAGGGCTTCATGGTCTTGCCCAGGCCCGTGACCAGAAGTTCGCGCCAGGCATGGAGATTCGGCGTGAAGTCGACCCAGGGGAGATAGACCGGCCCGGCATTCACATCGATGGGAAGCTTCAAGGACGTGACGACCACCCAGTACAGCGGAAACAGGACGAAGGCGGACCAGGAAAACAACACGCCATAGACGATCACCTTGCCGCCGGGCGACATTTTGCCGATGCCAGGGGGTTCAAAAAATCGCCCCAAGACGGTGTTCTTCGGCAGTGGAGTGCTTTGCATGGTCCTTCTAGCCCTGAGCCGACCGGTGTTTGAGGATGACCAGATTGAAGAACGACACGCAGAGCACCACCGTGACGAACAAAAGCAGATAGGAGATCGCCGCCGATTGGCCCAGATCCGGCGCCCGCCAGGCGAAGAAGGCGTGAAGCGTCATGGATTCCGTTGCGATCCCCGGTCCGCCAGCGGTCATGATGTTTGGCAGATCGACCAGCTTGAACGCCTCGATGACCCGGATCAGGATGACGGTCGCGGCCACCGGGGCGATCTGCGGCCAGGTGATTTCCCGAAAGATCTGCGAATGGCTGGCCCCATCAACATGGCCGGCTTCCACCATGTCGCGGGGCACGTTTTCCAGCGCTGCCAGCAGAACCACGAAAATGAATGGGATCCACTGCCAGGAGTCGGCGACGATGATGAAAAATCTGGCGGCCCAGGGACTGGTCACCCAGGCGTAATCGCCAAGTCCCACCATCTGCCACAGCGGCGCGAAGGGGCCTTTGGTGGTGTCCGCCAGCATGCGGAAGGCGTAGCCGATCCCGATGGGCGTGATCATCAGCGGAAGGAAAAAGACCACCCGGAAGAAAGTCCGCCCGCGGATCGGTTGGGCACAGACCACCGCGAGCCCCAGGCCGATGGCAAACTGCACCGTGCAGCCAACGAAAACATAAAACAGCGTCACGCCAAGGGTACCGATCTGGGTCCCGCTCAGCAGCGTCGCCGCGAACATGAACGCAATGCCGAACAGAACCGCGGCCGCAATCAGTCGGCCGATCAAGCCGAGCCACCACACCGGGCCACGCAGATAGCGCAGCAGCCACCAGATGAGGAGCGCGCCAACGGCGATCGTGAACGCCCAAGCGAGAAGGCTGATCGACCCGAAAGTGCCCAAAAAGTGGAACTGCTCGGAGCCGAAGATCTGCTTCTTGAAATTGGCAAAGCCCACGAAAGTGACTTTGTAGCCGCCGGCCCGCAGCCGCACCCGGGACAGCGCCAGAATTGCGGAGGCAATCAGCGGAAAGATCGAGAACACCAGAATCATGATCACGGCCGGCATGATGAAGAGATGCCGGGACTGGCGGTCGAGCCATTCCGAGAAGACCGACGGCATCGATCGTCGAGCGCCGATGCCGTCGGTGGTGTTGGTCACGAAACCGACAGTCTTTGGTCAGTTCGTGATGCCGAGAGAGGATTTGTACATACTGAGTTGCCCGTCGCGGCCGAACTCTTCGGTTATTTCCTCCCAACCCGCCTCGATATTCTCCAATGCCTGTTCGGCGGTGACTTCGCCGGCCAGGAAGCGAGCCAATTCGCGGTCGAGAATGATGCCCTGATAGCGCTGGGTCCCAGGAATCCGCATGTCGGACGCCATATTCGGACTGTTCAGGCTATCGCCGATGGCGCCAAGATAGTTTTCTGCCGATTCGCGACTGAATCCGGCTTCCACCCACGGCTCGATAGTCTCGAACTGCGAGATCCGGTAGGGGTTGTAGCCCGTCCAACCCTGGGTCACGTCGTAATTCGATTGGGCTGCCTGACTCATGTAGGACAGGAACTTGTAAGCCGCCTCGATGACCTTGGGGTCGGCTTTGGCGTTGATCGCGCCGGACCAGCCACCAAAGGCCGCAAAGGGCGCATGGTTCACCCCGTCGATGGCATGGGGGCAACGCTTGGCGTCGCACGGAACCAGTTTCCCGCTCTCCCAATCCAGAACCTTGGTCGAGCCGGGCAAGATGCTGGCACCCACCAAGTCCTTGATCTTCGATGTGGTTTCATCGATCGAAAGCGGCCCAATGTCGCCCCAGTCAAGCATCAGCGCGCAGCGGCCGGAGGTGACCAGCGCACGGGTGTCGCCGATGTCGTGGTTCAGCTCTTCCGGCGGACCGTACTTGCCCGATTCCTTGAAGAAGGCCAAGGCGGCCGCCCAGGCTTCGTTGTTGACCATGGGTTTCATGGTTTCGATGTTGAAGAATATGCCCTGGCTGGTGCCCTGGGTCTGAACGAAGGGGGCCGCGATCGACATGATCGCGTAGAAGCTCTGGGCGTTGCGCTTCTTGAACATGCAGGACCCAAAGTCCTTGACGCCGTCGCCGTTCATGTCCTTGCCGTGGGCCGCGGCGGCCACCTCGAGATACTCGTCCCAGGTCTTGGGGGGCTTCAGTCCGAGCTCATCGAGAACGTCGGTGCGGTAATAGAGCATCTGGAAATCGCCATCGATGGTAATCAGTAGAGTCTTGCCATTGATCTTCTGGTTGAACTCCCGGAAGTAGGGCGCGATGTCGTCGAGGTCCAGGTCCGGATCGTTGGCGACGAAGTCGGACAGATCGGCCAAGAGATCGCCGTCTGCCAGTTCGACCGCCCAGCCGGACGCAAACACGCCCACATCGATCGAATTGGTGCCCGTCGCCCAGTCGGTGAGCAATTTCTGGAACAGATCGGCGAAGGGAACGCTTGCAACGTTGATCTTTGCGCCGGTCATGGCCTCGAATTCCTTGCCGCGCTCCTCGAGGCGGCCCGCGATCACCGGCCCGGGCCGGGTCAAGAGGTTGATTTCGATGCCTTCGTACATCTTCTGCGCCTGAGCGACGGCGGTCGCGCCAGTCAGGGCGACCGCGCCAAAAAGCGCCGTCAACACGGATTTTGTGACGATCTTCATGCTCTTGGTCCTCCCATCAGATCATTCTTGGCTCACTACAAAACGACCAGGCAAACACGCCCCAGCCTAGCCACGCAGCAGCCTCGTTCGTGACCAAAATGCTATAGAGTGCTGATCGCGAAGACAAGCGAATGGGCCGCTCCACCGTGGAATTGGGGCCCGGTGCGGTCGGCGCGCCGGAGATTTCGGTGATGGCAGCAAAGGCCGGGCACGAATTTGCCACGCCCCAGCCGTCTTGAAGTAACCCAGTATATGGCATTATCCTATGCAAGCGCCCGGTCGCGCCAGCGCCGAAGAACTGGGAAGCCGGGTCGGGACACTAGGGGAAGACTGTTTATGTCCGTAACCAGCTACTTCGCGAGCCCTGAATTGTCGTGCCAGTCCTTGGGAGGCCGGTGAATGTTCCGGGTCTTCTACATGGTCGTGGTCATGGTGGCGGTCGGTGTGGCGGTGGTGTGGTCGCTGGATCTGGGCAAGAAGCTCACCCTGGCAGCTGTCGAGATCGCCCGCCAAACGGAATCGGTTCCAATCTCCTCTCAGGCGCAAGGCCCTCCCTCAGTACCGGACGTCGAGCAGGTGGTGGCCTACGGCGAAGAAGTGGTGATCCGCCCGGGACCGAGTGGCCATTTCATTGCCGACGTCGACGTGAACGGCCATGAGATACGTTTCTTGGTCGATACCGGCGCCAGCATCGTAATGTTGACGCCGGACGACGCGGAACTCCTGGGATTTGATCTCTACGACGACGACTACAGCCAGGTGTTTCAGACTCCCAACGGGATTCTGCGGGGTGCGCCGGTGATCCTCGACGACGTTAAGATCGGCCCGATCGCGCTCAGCGACGTCCACGCCACCGTAGCGGAGTCGCCCTCGGCCATATCGCTCCTGGGTCTGAGTTTTCTCCGGCGTTTGGACGGATACGAGGTGCGCGACGGCGAACTTGTGCTGCGTTGGTAAACCTGCGAAATTAATGTGGAACCGCGGGTATTTACTTGTTTTTTTAGGGGATTCACCGAGTCGGCAGAGGGCCTTCGGACGCCGAAGGAGGATATATTTCGGTGTGGCTGAAGCTGTGAGGCGGAAATCTATCCCTAGTGTTGGAACTGCACCTAATTGAATAGTAAGGTGCTGTCAGACTATGCGGATTGACTTATCATAT
>SMWH01000002.1 GCA_004357005.1 Gammaproteobacteria bacterium | reverse complement strand
GCGCCAACGAGTCGTTGTTTGAGAGCGTCGTCCATGCCCATGGCGGATTATATGTCCTGCTCCATCGCTTCGGCCACGATTCTGAACGAACCGAAGACCACGACCCGGTCCCCGGGAGCCGCCTCGTCCAGGGCGGCCTCGAGGGCATCCCGCACCCTGGCATGCTCCCGGACCTCCGCATCGGGCCGTACGGCCCGGATTGAAGCCGCCGCTGCCTTCACCCCAAGGGCCCGGGGATCGTCAAAAGTCGTGACTTTCCACGCGTCCACCGCGTCCATCGCGTTCGCTACCATCCCTTCCACATCCTTGTCCGCCATACAGGCGAATACCGAGTACTGTCGACCACGGCCGGGGCGCCCCAGTTCCCCAAACAGCGCCCGCACCGCGTCCGGGTTATGCGCCACGTCGAAGACCAGTTCCACGCCGGGCTGGCGCCGCTGGCGGAGGCGTTGTTGGCGCCCGGCCAGAGTCACCGTGGCCAGGCTCCTGGCAACCCCCGCCGCATCCACCCTCATTCGCTCTTTCAGGCGATGCACCACCATCAAAACGGCGCTGGCGTTATCCCGCTGGAATACGCCCGGGATGCCGGGAGCAGGCAGATCGTCCAGGATCGTTGAGCCGCTTTTCCAGGCCCAACGATCATCGTTGCTTTGCCGGTCGTCCTGCCAGTCGAAATCCCTGCCGAGGACAAGGAGTTCACTGCCGATGGCTTGTGCATGGGCAAGCAGGGAACGCGGCGGGTCGCGGTCGACGCAGACACCGGGCCGATCCGGGCGCAAAATACCGGCTTTTTCGCGCCCGATGGACTCCCGGTCGCTGCCCAGCCAGTCCTGATGGTCCAGCGAAACCCGGGTGATCAGCGAGATATCCGCGTCAACCATGTTGACCGCGTCGAGCCGCCCACCCAGCCCGACTTCGAGGATAGCCACCTCCAGCTCCGCCAGGCCAAAAAGGTCCAGGGCAGCCAGCGTGCCGAATTCGAAATATGACAGAGAAACCTCGGCCCGAGCGTCATCCACCCGCTGGAACGCCGCGCAAAGCGCTTCGTCTTCCACTTCCTTTCCGCAAATCCGGATGCGCTCGTTGTAGCGCAGCAGATGTGGAGACGTATAGGCGCCGGTACGAAACCCGGCATCGAGCAGCAGCCGTTCCAGCATCGCCACGCAGGAGCCCTTGCCATTCGTGCCGGCGACAACGATGACCGTCGGGGCAGGTTTTGGCAGCCCCATTTCCCCGGCCACTGCCGCCACGCGATCGAGGCCCAGATCAATGGAACGGGGGTGAAGGCTCTCCTGCCAGGCGAGCCATTCATTGAGTGTCAGAAAGCGCAATGAGGCTTTATCAGGGAGCCGTACGGCCCATGAGGATAGCCAGCAACGACCCGATCCGGTCACGCAATTCCCGGCGGTCCACGATCATGTCGATCGCGCCCTTTTCGAGCAGGAACTCACTGCGCTGAAAACCTTCAGGAAGCTTCTCACGCACGGTCTGCTCGATCACACGAGGACCGGCAAATCCGATAAGCGCGCGGGGTTCAGCGATATTCACATCCCCCAGCATCGCCAGGCTGGCGGACACACCACCGGTCGTTGGGTGCGTCAGTACCGATACATAGGGGATACCCGCCTGGGACAGACGCGAGAGCACCGCCGACGTCTTGGCCATCTGCATCAGGGAAAACAGACCCTCTTGCATCCGCGCCCCGCCGCTCGCGGAAAAACACACCAGCGGCATGCGCTCCTGAAGGCAGGCATTCACTCCCCGAACAAATTTTTCTCCCACAACCGAACCCATGGACCCACCCATGAATTTGAACTCGAAGGCTGCCACCATGATGGGCATTCCCTTGAGGCGCCCTTTCACGACGATCAGAGCATCTTTCTCACCGGTTTTTTTCTGGCTCTGGGCGATCCGTTCCTTATACCGCTTGCTGTCCTTGAACTTGAGTATATCGATCGGTTCGAGATCGGCGGCAATTTCCACCATCTCACCTTCATCAAGAAAGCTGGCAATGCGTTCGCGTGCCGACATGGGCATGTGATGGCCGCATTTCGGGCACACGCCCAGACCGCGCTCCACTTCCGGGCGATACAGCACCGCACCGCAGCCATCACACTTGGACCACAGTCCTTCGGGTACGGCACGCTTGTTCCCGCCTTCGGTGCGGATCTTTGCGGGGAGGAGTTTCTTGAACCAGGACATATAGTGTTTGAGGCCGTTCCCTCGGGCGGGGAACCGGGATTATAGAACACCTCGTTCGCCGGCCACGCTCGGGGCATCGAGCCCGGCCCTGATTTCGGATACCAGCGCCGCCGCAGCCTTCACTGCTTCGGGATCCCCGCGCTCGCCGAGACGTGCAACCAGCGCGCTGCCCACGATGATCAGGTCAGCCCCGGCGGCGAGCACGACGGCTGATTCTGCGTCCTTTATGCCGAAGCCCACTCCGACCGGAAGATCGGTCATCCCGCGTATCTGCTGCACCCGGGCGACCACCGTATCGGGTATCAGGGAATCGGCCCCGGTAACGCCGGTCAGCGCCACGTAATAAAGAAAGCCGCTGCCCTGTCCGGCAATCAGACGCACCCGGTCGTCGGTCGTTGTGGGCGACAGCAAGTAGATCTGGCAAAGCTCTTTTGCCTTGAGCGCGGCGTTGAGTTCACCGCTTTCTTCCGGCGGACAATCCACGACGAGTACGCCATCCGCGCCGGCTTCGGCGGCTCGCGCGGCGAACGCACCCGTGCCCATCGTCTCGATGGGGTTGAGATAACCCATCAGGATGACGGGCGTCGTGACGTCGCGTTCGCGGAACCGGCGCAGCATTTTGAAAACAGTGCCTGACGAAACCCCGTGCCCCAGGGCTGTTTCGCAGGCGCGCTGGATGACGGGCCCATCCGCCATGGGATCAGAAAAGGGCACGCCCAGTTCCAGCAGATCGGCGCCGGCCGCCACCAGTTCATGCATGATGCCCACGGTCATGTCCGGATGGGGATGGCCGGCGGTCACATAGGCCACGATTGCCGTTGTGCCGGCTTTTTTGCCCGCGGCGCGCAAGGCGTCGAGCCTCGTCACGATACGATTCACAACGCGACCCCGTCAATATCGGCCACGGTCTGCACGTCCTTGTCGCCGCGACCGGACAGATTCACCAGGATCACGGCACCGGGACCCATGTCACGCGCCAATGTTCTGGCGTAAGCCAGTGCATGGCTGGATTCCAGCGCCGGCATGATGCCTTCGGTCACCGTGAGCTCATGAAAGGCGGCCAGCGCGTCGTCATCCGTCACGGCGACATACTCGGCCCGTCCGCTGTCCTTGAGCCAGGCGTGTTCCGGCCCAACGCCCGGATAGTCGAGCCCCGCCGACACGGAATGGGTTTCGCTGATCTGCCCGTCAGCATCTGAAAGCAGGTAGCTGCGGCTGCCGTGGAGCACGCCGGGTTGTCCCGCGCACAACGATGCCGCGTGTTCCCCGGTTTCCAGACCGGCGCCGGCTGCCTCGACGCCCACGAGTTTTACATCGTCATCCAGAAAACCGTGAAACAACCCGATGGCGTTGGAACCACCGCCCACACAGGCCACCGCCACATCGGGCAATCGTCCGGTCTGCTCGATCATTTGGGCTCGCGCCTCCCGCCCGATGACTGCCTGAAATTCCCGGACCATAACGGGATAGGGATGCGGACCGGCCACGGTACCGATAATGTAAAAGGTGTCGTGTACGTTGCTTACCCAGTCCCGCAACGCTTCATTGAGTGCGTCCTTCAGAGTTTTGGACCCGGATTCAACGGGAATAACTTCCGCACCCAGAAGGCGCATGCGGTACACATTGATGGCCTGCCGGACCATGTCCACACGACCCATGTAGACGACGCAGTCCAGGCCGAAACGGGCCGCCACTGTCGCCGACGCCACACCATGTTGACCGGCGCCGGTTTCTGCAATGACCCTGCCCTTGCCCATGCGGCGAGCCAGCAGGGCCTGACCAACGGTGTTGTTGATCTTATGCGCGCCGGTGTGATTGAGATCTTCGCGTTTGAGCCAGATGTCCGCACCACCAATCTTCCGGCTCCAGCGTTGGGCGAAATAGACCGGTGACGGCCGTCCGACGAAATGTTTCAGGTCCGATTCGAGTTCCTGAACGAACTCCGGATCCATCCGGTACCGTTCCCAGGCATCACGCAGCTCTTCCAGTGGGCCGACCAGGGTTTCGGCCACAAAGGTGCCACCCCAGGGGCCGAAGTGACCACGGGCATCGGGCAGGCTTGCTGTGTCAGGCCGTTTCGCCATCGGCCGCCCTTACTTGCTTTATGAAGTTTTTCACGCGCCGCGGGTCCTTGATTCCGGGTTCACTCTCCACACCGCTGCTCGTGTCCACGGCGAACGGCCTGAGTTGCCGGATTGCATCGCCCACGTTGTGTTCGTTGAGGCCCCCCGCCAGGATCACCGGGCCAGGCATATCGGCCGGAACCAGTTTCCAGTCGAACACCGCGCCGGTTCCTCCGGGTTCGCCAGGCCGATGCGCATCCAGGAGAAACGCGAACGCATCCCCATAGTCCAGGGCGGCCCGGTCCGCCTGCACACCCTGGGTCATGGGCAGTGCCTTGATGTAGGGCAGGCCCCAACGCGCGCAGTCTGCAGCGGGCTCCCGACCGTGGAACTGTAGCAGATGCAAAGATACCTCCCGCAACACTTTATCAATCTGTTCCGGCGCGCTATCCATGAATAACCCCACGGTTTTCACGGACGGCGGCGTCGCCTCGACGATCTCCCGGGCGCGCGTCAACTCGACCCGCCGTGGACTCTCGGCAAACACCAGACCGATCGCATCGGCCCCTGCCCGGGCGACATGCTCCATGTCGCCGACGCTGGTGATGCCACAGATCTTGATAAGGGTACTCATGAACTCAATACACGGGACCTCAATACACCAGTTCGGGCCCGTCCGGCAATTCGAAGTGCTCAGGATAACGGACCCTGACGAGGTATAACCCGGCGGCGGGTGCGGTCATCCCCGCGCTCGCCCGATCCCGTGCGTCGAGCACTTCACGCATCGACTCCACCGGCCTGTCACCGGTACCGATCCTGAGCAAAGTGCCAACGATGTTTCGCACCATATGGTGCAGAAAGGCATTGGCTTCGATTTCTAGAATTACATGATCACCCCGTCGCGTCACCGCAATGCGGTGCACCGTTCGCACCGGTTGCTTCGCCTGACAGGCTACGGCCCGAAACGAAGTAAAATCGTGTTCCCCCAGTAACGCGATTGCGGCCTGGTCCATGTGTCCGGCATCCAGCGGCTTTGGGAACCAGGCTACGCGGTTTTGCTGAAGCGCCGGACGCACCCACCGGTTGAGAATCACGTAGCGATAGACCCGGGACAGTGCCGAAAAACGTGCATGAAAATCATCCGCTACGGCGGTGGTTCCATGTACCGTGATGTCTGCAGGTAAATTGACGTTGGTTCCCAGCGTCCACGAACGCGCGCTGCGTCGCGCGTCGGTGTCGAAATGAAATACCTGAGCGACGGCATGGACGCCGGCGTCCGTGCGACCGGCGGCGGTCACTTTCACCGGATGGTCGGCCACCTGTGACACGGCATCTTCCACCGCGCCTTGCACCGTAGGCGTTCCCTCCTGGACCTGCCAGCCCTGGAAAGCGGTCCCGTCGTATTCCACTACACCCGCGATTCGCATAACGACTACAAGGCGACGATCAGGGCAGCACCACCCGCCAGCAAGGCAGGAAACAACCATTGCGCGGCCGGTGGCGCAGCTACTTCGGGCAGTTCGATGCTGCCGCTTTGTTCGGAACTATTGCGTTCAACGGCAACGACACGTTCGGCGCCCAGCACCGCGGCCCGGGCGATGAAACCCTCCGGGCTCACACCCGAATCCCGACTCGGCAGCCCCCGGGCGGTGAGAACCGCCTCCAGGGTCAGACTCAGACGCAACGCGAAAGAACGGGTCGGCAATCCGAAAAAAGAAAAAGGTTGCAACAACCAGATCAACCCGGCCGCCAGCGCCTCTCGCGGCGTGGTATTCACCATCAAGGATGCGGCAAGCGCAATCACCGCCAGCGCCCCGGCACGCAACAACCCCGCCTGGACGCCTTCCCGGGTCGGGGACGCGTCACCCCAGGCGGGTACGAGAGGCGTCCCTGGCGTAAGCCACAGGTAAATAATCGCGATGGACAAAAGCAACCAGCGCAAGCGCAGCAACCCACGCCAGACGGCCCTGAGAACCTGCGCATCCTGCAGACTGCAAGCGAACAGGGTAATAACGGCTGCATAAAGAACCAGCAAAGGGCGGCCCGTGCCGGCAACGCCGGCTACGACCAGCAAGGTGACAAGCCTGACGGCCGGGCACATGGTGAATCTTGAGGGAGATGCTGTGGTCAGATGCGACCCAACAGAGACTGGGCTTCCGCTTTCTGCTGCGGACTACCTTCGGAGATTACTTCCTCGATCATGTTCCGGGCACTCTCCGGGTCGCCCATGTCCACATAGGCGCGCGCCAGATCGAGCTTGGTCGCAACGCTTTCCTCGACATCCAGGTCTTCTTCTTCTTCGACATCCCCCGTCGCCGCGACGGTGTCGGTTTTTGCGACTTCGATCTCGCCGTTGCCCTCTTCCGGTTTTGCGACCGTTGCGCCCTTTTCTTCAAGGGACATCAATTCCAGACCCAGCCCCTCTGCGGCCAGTTCCGGTTCATCGGCGGGTGCCGGTGCGGGCGCTTCCGGCCCGGCGGGCGTATCACCCAACGAGTCAACAGGAGCATCCGCCTCGAATTCCAGGTCCGGCAACTCATCAACCTCTTCGGGTGCCGCCCCAGCGGGCTCAACAGGGGCTTGTGGCTCAACGGCCGGCTTATCTCCGGGTTCATCAGTGGCGGCCTCGCCACGCTCTTGGGTGCCGAGACTCAACGGTTCGAAGTCATCGACCTCGACCTCGACCTCGCCCTCATCCGCGGTTTCTTCTGTTGCCGCGCGAGCTTCTTCAGCCGCCGCCTCGAGATCCAGCCCCAGTTCCTTTTCGATTTCGGCGGCCAGATCCTGGGTGATATCACCCGGCGGCATATCTTCATTGGCCAACCCGGCTCCGATGCCGCCCGCGAGCAAGGTGTCTTCATCGGACTCTACCGTGGGCTCGGGTTCAGGCTCAGCTTCCGGTTTCGCTTCAGGCTCAGCTTCCGGCTCCGGCTGTGCTGCCCGGGTTTCCCCGGGCGCCGGCTCCGCTTTGCTGGTGTGGGTGTCGGTTGACTGCACGCCTTCGAGTTCATCTTCGAGATCGAACTCCAGAAATTCCAGATCCTTGTCCGCCGTGGCCTCGTCTTCGTCTTCATCCGCGGGAGTACCGAACAGCGGATTCTCCGGTACCAACTGGCGACCCAGTTCCGCTATCTTGAGCCAACGGCTATCCAGCGGATCACCAAGGTCGGCGAACAATCGCTCCGCTTCTTCCTGGAATTTGTCACGATCAGCGATCCCGAAATAGAACTCGATGAGTTCCAGACGAAGTTCCGGATCATCCGGGTTCGCATCCATGGCCGCACGCAGCACGGTTTCGTCTTCGATGACCGCCACCGCTTCCGAAAGCTCTTCGACCTCTACACCTGAGAGGGGATCAAAACCGGGCGCTTCGTGTGCCGATTCTTCCGGTTTTTCTTCTGCGTCGTCGCTGCCGGCCAGCATTCTTGCGGCCAGGGAATCACCCGTCACCAGGCCGGGCTCCGCGCCCGCGAAGACGGGTTCACGTCGGCGACCCAACAGGACCCAGCCGGCAATGCCAAACAAAAGAACGCCGGCGCCGGCGCCAGCCATGTAGAGCGGGTTCAAATACCAGGCACTCGATTCACGACGCGACGGGCTGGGCGTCAGTATGGGCGGCTCCTCGGTTGCCAGAACCGGTTCGGCTGCATCGCTGAGCGCCATGCCGGCCGCCTCCGATTCCATGTCGACGGGTTCCGCGTCTGCCAGCCCGAGGGCGCCTTCCTCCCT
>SMWH01000103.1 GCA_004357005.1 Gammaproteobacteria bacterium | reverse complement strand
TCAACGATGCGGTTCTGCGTTATCTCACCATCCGTCGCCAGGAAGCCGTCAGCGAGCCGTCGTTGATGATGAAAGACGGCGAGAAGGAACGGCATGATGATCGCCGCGACGACCGTCGCGATGGGCGCCGCGAGGGGCGCCGCGATGAGCGTGGTTACGAAGACCGCCCGGCGGCCGCCAGGCCGGATGCCAAAGATGCCAGGCCCGCCACGGAAACCGAGACTGAGGTCGAGGCGGTCGAGGCGACCGGGGCAGAGGCCGAGGTTGAAGTGGCCGAGGTTGTCGAGGCGACTGAGGCAGAGGCCGAGGTTGAAGTGGCCGAGGTGGTCGAGGCGACTGAGGCAGAAGCCGAGGCTGAAGCGGCCAAGGCTGAAGCCAAAGTCGTGGCTGCCGAGGTCGAGGTCAAAGTCGAGACCGGTGAAGCAACCCCGGATGCGGACGATTCCGAGTCGTCCGACAAGGCCTGAGGAGGATTTGAGTCATGGCACGTTTTTTCCGTCGTCGTAAGTTCTGCCGGTTCACCGCCGAGGGCGTCAAGGAGATCGATTACCTGGATCTCAATGTTCTCAGGCAGTACGTCTCCGAGACCGGCAAGATTATTCCGAGCCGTATTACCGGCACAAAAGCCAGGTATCAGCGCCAATTGGCTACGGCCATCAAACGCGCGCGTTTCCTGGCGCTGCTGCCGTATACGGATAATCATTAAGGAGCTGGGCCAGGGTCGTGGCGGCACGCGCCGCCGAATCACCGATGCGTGAACTTGCGGCACTGTTGGCGCGGAACCTCCCGGCAGCCGTCATGTTGTCGGCTGTCGGTGTGGTGTTTCCGCCTGGCATTTTGTTGAGCGCGGCCACGGTTGCCCTGGTCACGCTGAGCGGCGGTCAGACCCGCGGTTTGATCGTGCTGGCCGGGGCCACGGGTGTCGGTGGCGCGCTGGGCGCGGTACTGGGCATGGACCCGGGTCACGCGGCTTTGCTGTTGCTCGCCGGCTGCACACCGGCCTGGATATTGTCCGACCTGTTGCGCCGCAGCGGGTCGCTGCCGGTGACGGTACTGGTCGCCTGCGGGCTGGCTATCGTTGGCGTGCTGGTGTTCTACGCGATCGTGCCGGTGCCCGCCGAGTGGTGGCACACATGGTTTGCGGAGACCTGGGACAAGATCGCGGCGGCCTCAGACGCGGTAGTCGATACCGCCACGCGGAATGATTGGCTGGGTCTGTTGCGCTACGAAATCCTGACCGGTGGGGCGGCGTCCAATGGCATGTTCTTCGCGCTGGGTGCGGTGTTCGCGGGCCGGTCGCTGCAAGCGTTGCTGGTGAACCCGGGCGGGTTCCGGGAAGAGTTTCACAACCTGCGCCTGGGCAGAACCGCGGCCATGGTTTCCATCGTCGTGCTGGCGCTGGGCCTGTTCGCCGGTTCGGAACTGTTGGCCAATGTAAGCGCGGTGGTGTGGTCCCTGTGGGTACTCAAGGGAATTGCCCTGGCCCATGGCGTCGTCGCCGCCGCATCGTTGCCGAGTGGGTGGCTGGTGATGATGTATGTAGGTCTGGTGATTTTTTCCGGCCCGGCGATGGCTTTGGTGTCCGTGGTCGGGTTGGCGGACGAGTTTGCCGATTTTCGCGGGCGTTTGGCCCGCAGGCAATCCGCTTCCCCCACAGACGAGTAGACGGGCGGCAAAAGCTTTAGTCAGGAGAAGAAGTTATGGATGTCATTTTGCTGGAAAAGATTCAGGGACTGGGTGATCTTGGCGATTGCGTCAATGTGAAGCCCGGTTATGGGCGCAACTACCTGATTCCCCAGGGCAAGGCCGCGCGGGCGACGCCGGACAACATCGCACAGTTCGAGCAGCGCCGTGAGGAACTGGAAGCCAAGGCCCGCACATCGCTCGGTGCATCTCAGTCGCGCGCCGGTGCGCTGGAGGGCATGGCCGTGTGCATACGCTCACGGGTCAGTGGCGAGGGCCGTCTCTACGGTTCCGTGGGCACTCGCGAAATTGCCGATGCGCTGAGCGAAAAGGGCGTGCCGGTGGACAAGGCCGAAGTCGTGCTGGATCACGGCGCCATCCGGGAAGTGGGCGAATACGACATCCCGGTTCGCTTGCATGTGGATGTCATCGCCACCGTGAAGGTGACCATTGAGGGTGAACGGCTTGAAGCTGGCGAGGACCTGGAAGAACTTCTGGAGGCGGAAGCGCCCCAGGACGTGGGCCAGGAATCAGGCGAATCCCCCGAGCCGGACGAGGCAGCATCCGACGACAGCGAAAAGGACAAGCCTGCCGGGGAGAGGTCCGAATAGAACTGACTGGGTTCGGGATGCCGGTGCTATAGTGGACCGGCAGCCCGATACCGACCCCGATGGCAACTCGTCCTCCGCTACCTACTGCCGAAACCACCAAAACCACGGCGCTGCGTGTGCCGCCACAATCCGTCGAAGCCGAACAGGCCGTACTCGGCGGGCTCATGCTGGATAACTCCGCCTGGGATCTCATCGCCGATCGCCTGCACGCGGACGATTTCTACCGCCACGACCACCGCCTGATGTACACCGCGATTGGCGAGTTGCGGGAAAAGGACGAACCCTGCGATGCGGTGACCCTGTCAGAACGCCTGGATACGCGCGGACAACTGGATGACGTGGGTGGGTTGGCGTATGTGGGCGCCCTCGCCAAGGACACGCCATCCTCGGCGAACATCACGGCTTATGCCAGCATCGTTCGCGAGAAATCCATTCTCCGGCAACTCATTGATGTGGGCACCGAGATCGCCGGCAGCGCTTATCAGCCGGAAGGCCAGGACAGCAAGGACATCCTCGATCAGGCGGAGCAGGCGGTGTTTGAGATCGCCGACAAGGGTATGCGTCATCGCGCCGGGTTCGTGCGCCTCAAAGACATCCTCAGCGACGCGGTGGACCGCATCGATGCCCTGTACAACATGGATGGCAGTGTTACCGGCGTGCCCACCGGTTTCACCGATTTCGACCGGGAGACGTCCGGTCTGCAGAAGGGCGATCTGGTGATCGTGGCGGGACGCCCCTCAATGGGCAAGACCGCTTTCGCCATGAACATCGCCGAACACGCGGCGTTGAAACACGGCCAACCGGTGCTGGTGTTTTCCATGGAGATGGCGGCGGAACAGCTCGCCATCCGCCTGATTTCATCCCATGGCCGCATCAACCAGCAGCGACTGCGTACCGGCGATCTCACCGATGACGATTGGCCGCGCGTCACCTCCGCCGTTGCCTTGCTGGCCGACGCGCGCATTTATATCGACGACTCGCCGTCGCTGTCGCCCAACGACATCCGTGCCCGGGCCCGGCGCATGAAACGCGAACACGGTCTGGAACTGATCATCGTGGACTACCTGCAACTGATGCAGGTGCCCTCCACGCGGGAGAACCGCGCCACGGAGATCGGTGAGATCTCGCGAAACCTCAAGGCCCTGGCCAAGGAACTGAAAGTGCCGGTGGTGGCGCTGTCGCAGCTCAACCGCGCGCTGGAGTCCCGCCCGGACAAGCGCCCGCGCATGGCCGATCTGAGGGAGTCCGGATCGCTGGAACAGGACGCGGATGTGATTGTCTTCATCTATCGCGATGAGGTATACAACGAAGACACCCCGCACAAGGGCAAAGCCGAAATCATCATCGCCAAGCAACGTAATGGCCCCATCGGGACGACGCTGCTTACCTTCCTGGGTGAATACACCCGTTTCGAGAACTACAGCGCCGAACCTTACGGAACTTTCCAGTGAGTCGTTCGACTCGCGCGCTCATTAATACCCAGGCTCTTTCCGATAACCTCGAGACCATCCGGGGGTTGACGGGTGATGCCCGCATCATGGCGGTCATCAAGGCCAATGGCTATGGACATGGCATCGTTCAAGTTGCCCGCGCCCTGCGTGCGGCGGATGCGTACGGCGTCGCGCGCGTCGATGAGGCCCGGGCGTTGCGCCAGGCTGGCATCGAAAAACCCGTGGTCATGCTGGAAGGGTTTCAGGACGCGGAAGAACTCAAGTCGGTGGGGGAATTGTCGCTGGACGCGGTACTGCATCACGGCAAGCAACTGGCGTTGCTGGAAGACCATGAGGGCAAGCCGCTCCGCTGCTGGCTGAAGCTGGACTCAGGTATGCATCGGCTGGGTTTTCCGCTGGCCCAGACCCAGGGAGTGCTGGGGCGCCTGGAACAACTCGATTCCGTGGCCAAACCCCTCATCCTCATGACGCATCTGGCCTGTGCCGATGACCGGCACAACCCCATGACCAAACACCAGATCCACGATTTCGCTCAGGCCGTGGACGGCCTCGATCTCGAGCGATGCGTGGTGAACTCCGCGGGTTTGCTGGCGTTCCCGGACGCCTGCCTGGACTGGGTGCGCCCCGGGATCATGTTGTACGGGATCTCACCCTTTCCCGATGACACGGGACTCGATCACGGACTGAAACCGGTGATGACCCTGGAGTCCACCCTGATTGCCATCAATCAACTGAGAAAGGACGAGCCGGTCGGCTACGGCGCCACCTGGCGCGCGCCGGAAGACATGCTGGTGGGCGTGGCGGCGATTGGTTATGGCGATGGGTATCCCCGGCACGCGCGTTCCGGCACGCCGGTGCTCGTCAACACACAGCGTTGTTCCATCGTTGGCCGGGTGTCCATGGACATGGTGTCCCTCGATCTGCGTAACGCCGTGGATGCGAATGTCGGTGACCGGGTGGTGTTGTGGGGAGAGGGCTTGCCGATCGAGGAGATCGCCCGCCACGCTGACATGATCCCCTACGAACTCGTCTGCGGCGTCACCCCCCGCGTCGAATTCGTCTACCCATAGCGCTGCAGGAGCGGTTTTCCAGCCGCGGCTTTCCAGGAGCGGCTTTTGTAGGAGCGGCTTTCCAGCCGCGATTCTTTAATTTATTTGATGTCGTACTTGCGCAAATAACCGCGTAACTGGTGATAACTGAGACCGAGCGCGTCCGCGGCTTTGCGCTGATTGAACTTGTTGTCTGCCAGCGATTTTTTGATCAGGGCGATCTCGTAGTCCTTGACCCGTTCCTTGAACTCCACCGGTCCCTCGGGCAGTGAGGGTGTTTCCGGCGTGTCGCCGGCTTCGGTCGTTACGGCGCGTTTCTTTTCCACGGGACGAAACGGTGAGGCAAAGGGGTCGAACTGGATGGCGTCCAGGGGGGTATCCAGATCTTGCATGCGGTACACGGCCCGTTCGATGACATTTTTCAGCTCCCGCACATTACCCGGCCAGGGATACTCCATGAGTTGCTGTTTCACGCGGGCAGAAAAACCGGGGAACAGTTCGGAACCCAGTTCCTGGCTCATGTGAATGGCGAAGTGTTCCGCCAACAACATGATATCTTCAGGGCGGTCGCGCAAAGGTGGCAGGGTGATGACATCGAAGGCCAGACGATCCAGCAGGTCTTCGCGGAACTGATGGTCGCGGGCCATCTGCGGCAGGTCCCGGTTGGTGGCGGCGATGATGCGCACATCCACTTGCAGGGTCTTCATCCCGCCCACTCGTTCGAACTCGCCGTACTCGATCACATGCAGAATCTTTTCCTGAACGCGCAGGGAACTGTTGGCCACCTCGTCCAGGAACAGTGTGCCTTCATCGGCCAGTTCGAAGCGGCCCTGCCGGCGTTTCTGCGCGCCGGTAAACGCGCCGGCCTCGTGACCGAACAGTTCGGTTTCCAGCAGGGTTTCGGGCAGAGTCGCGCAGTTGAGCTTGATAAAGGCGTTGCCCCAGCGCCGGGACAGGAAATGCAGCCGCGCGACGACGAGTTCCTTGCCGGTGCCCCGTTCACCGATGACCAGCACCGGCTTGTTCAGGGGCGCCACCAGGGAGACCTGCTCGAGGGCGTTCATGAAGGCGGGTGACTCGCCCAGCAGCGGGTTTTCTTCAACGAGAGAACGTTCGCTCATGTAATCGGCCAAAAAAGACCCAATAGTGACGATGGGGGCCAATCTTTGACCATTCCGGCCACTCAATGCAATGCCCCGTGCGTCATGAAGGGCCAAAGGACGGGGGTGGTGGCGCCCGCAAGGGTGATAACATCGCCCACTTTCTCGTCCCCGAGACTGAGCATGGCCAGAGCCAAAACCGTCTACGTGTGTTCCGAATGCGGGGGCCAGTCCCCCCAGTGGGCCGGCCGCTGTACCGCCTGCGGGGCCTGGAACTCCCTGTCGGAAAGCGTGGTGGTGGGGACCATCGGGCGCAAACGCGGCGCTGGCGGCGAATCCGTCGCCAGGGTGACACGATTGGGCGACGTGAAGAGGGCGGCAGAAGAACGCGCCCCTACCGGCATCGGCGAACTGGACCGCGTCCTGGGCGGCGGACTGGTGGCAGGTTCGGTGGTGCTGATCGGCGGCGATCCGGGCATCGGCAAATCCACCCTGTTATTGCAGGTCATGCACGCCCTCGCACAGAAGCGCTCCGTGCTTTACGTGACCGGCGAGGAATCCCTGCAACAGGTGGGCATACGGGCGCGGCGTCTGGGCCTGGACGCGGATGCGTTGCCCTGTCTGGCTGCAACCCGGCTGGAAGCGATCATCGGCACCGCCCGCGCGGAACGTCCCGACGTACTGGTGATCGATTCCATCCAGGCTGTGTACACCGAGGAACTGCAATCAGCGCCCGGGTCCGTAGCCCAGGTACGCGAGACGGCCGCGCAACTGGTGCGCTTTGCGAAAGAAACCGGCACCGCGCTGTTTCTGGTCGGGCATGTCACCAAGGAAGGGGCCCTGGCCGGTCCCCGTGTTCTCGAGCACATGGTGGACACGGTGCTGTATTTCGAAGGCGACGCCGGCGAGCGTTTCCGCATCATCCGCGCGGTGAAAAACCGTTTCGGCGCGGTCAACGAGATCGGCGTGTTTGCCATGACCGAAAGGGGCCTGCGGGAAATTACCAATCCTTCCGCTATTTTCATCTCACACCACGACGAGCCGGTGCCCGGCAGCGTGGTCATGGTCACCCGGGAGGGCACCCGCCCGATGCTGGTGGAAGTCCAGGCCCTGGTGGACCAGAGTCATATGGCCAATCCCCGGCGGGTGGCCGTGGGGCTGGACCAGAACCGCCTGGCCATGTTGCTGGCGGTGCTGCACCGTCACGCCGGTGTGCCCATGTTCGATCAGGATGTGTTCGTGAACGTCGTCGGCGGTATCCGCGTCACCGAAACCGCCTCGGATCTGCCGGTGATCCTGGCAGCGCTGTCCAGTTATCAGGACAAAGCGCTGGCCACGGACCTGGTCGTCTTCGGTGAAGTCGGTCTGGGCGGTGAGGTCCGTCCCGTCTACAACGGCGAGGAGCGCCTGCGCGAAGCCGCCAAGCACGGCTTCAAACACGCCATCGTGCCGGCGAAGAACGCGCCGAAATCAAAGAAGGTCGGTGATCTCAAGATCACGACTATCGCTCGCCTGGCCGACGCCCTTGATTCCCTGGGTTGAGTCCGCTTATTGTTGGTTCCTGTGGCAGTAGTGAATCTGGCCGGACTCGCGGGTTGTGGTGGAACCGGTTACGCGCAACCCACCGCCAGCATGTTGGTTTACCATGGCTATGGTTACGGCCCGGGTTATGGCCGCGGCTGGCGCGGTGGCTATGGTTCCTATCGTCCTATCGGTCCGTCCGCGGGCGTCCGGTGCCAACGCCCGACCGGCGATAAGCCAGGGTGATCTCAGCTTTAGCGTCGAGGTGACAAATGGACTATTCAACGTCTGACAGCCGAGGCGCCATGCTGTTCAGGCAGGGCGTGCGGGAAGTCGATCTGCGGGAAACCTTTGGTGAGGATGTAGCAAAGCTGGTTGAGCAATGGATCAGCTTGCCCGACGCGGAAAAGGCGAGCACCGCTTTATTCCGCAGGGATGGCCTTGCCTGTTTCATCATCCGGCGCGACGGTTCATCGAACGAAGCCTGGCCCGATGCCGCCGCCACTGACCTGAGTGAGAGCTTTTTCAGGGAGTTCGCGGAGTCCGATGGGGTATGGGAAATCAGTCATAAGAGCCCACGTTGTTTCGAGTTGAGTTACAAGGCCCACATGGAACCCGGAAAGCTGCGCCAGATCGTCTGCCCCGTAATTGATGGTGAGCAGGTGGCCGCGTTTGTGGTTATCGTTCAAACCCGTGGTCATTCCTGACGGGCGCGAACTGTGAACCTGCTGATCGATCCGGCGCCGAACCCCACCGAAGATTCGATCTGGGTTTTCGACCTGCGTGGCCGCTTCGCCCCTTAACCGGTTTCCGCATCGGTGGATTCCAGCACCCAGGCCTTCATCAGGGTTTTGATCTGGGTCTGATAGGGCGTGTTGGCGATGGCCGCCTTGGTCTTGAAGGCACTCAACAAGTGAGTGGGGACTTTGAGGCTGATCAGCTTGGAGGCCGCGGGCTGGTTGCCGTGCAGGCGGCGAAAGTCGTCCAGGAACTCAATGATCTGATCCGCTGTCATGTCCTGGCAGCTTTCCAGGTACTCGTCGCTGAAGCGCTGGATGGTCTTCATGGCAGCCGCTCCAGGGCGTCGGCGTCTTCGAGATCCTGCGGGCGGCCGCTGGCGCGTTTCATTTCGATGAGGTCTTTCAGGCTC
>SMWH01000102.1 GCA_004357005.1 Gammaproteobacteria bacterium | reverse complement strand
TGGCGTAGGACAGGCGAATGTGGCCGGGCGCTCCGAAAGCAGCGCCGGGCACAACAGCCACGCCCGGGTTTTCGATGAGCCAGGCGGTGAACGCCGTGTCATCCTCGACGCCCTCCAGTTTCGCGATGGCTTCTGACACATCGGGGAAAGCGTAGAAAGCCCCTTCGCACGGCAGACACGAGAAACCCGGCAAGGCGTTGAGCGCCGGGATCAGATATTCGTGACGTTCCCGGAAGATCTCGCACATGGCCCGCGTGGGCGCCTGGTCGGTCGCCAGCGCCGCGGCCGCCGCCGCCTGAGAGATGGACGCGGGATTCGACGTACTCTGACCCTGGATTTTCTTCATGGCTTTGATCAGATCACCCGGACCCGCGGCATAACCGATGCGCCAGCCGGTCATTGCGTAGGCTTTGGAAACACCGTTGATGATGACGGTGCGGTCCTTGAGATCCGGGTTCGCATTGACAAAACTATTGAAGGGCTCATCCGCCCAGTAGATGTGCTCGTAGATCTCATCGCTGGCCACGAGGACGTGTTCGGCCTCACGAAGGACGGCCCCGAACTGTTTCAGTTCGTCATGTTTGTACGCGCGTCCGGTGGGGTTGTTGGGCGAGTTGAGAATCAGCAGTTTGGTCCGGTCCGTAATGGCCTCGGCCAGTTGTTGTGCCGTGATCTTGAATCCCTGTTTCTGCCCCGCGTTCACAATGACGGGTTTGGCGTCGGCCAGCAGGGTCATGTCCGGATAGGACACCCAGTACGGCGCCGGAATGATGACTTCATCACCGGAATCCAGGAGCGCCTGCATGAGGTTGTAGAGGGCGTGCTTGGCCCCGCAGGATACGAGGATCTCCCGGCGGTCGTATTCCAGCGAGTTGTCACGCCGGAATTTCTGAAGAATGGCCTCTTTGATCGCCACGGTGCCGTCCACGGGCGTGTAATGGGTATCTCCCGCATCAATGGCGGCGATGGCGGCCCTGCGGGCGTGCTCCGGAGTGTCAAAATCAGGTTCCCCCGCGCCCAGATCGAGAATATCCCGGCCGGCAGCCCGCAACTCACCGGCCAGCGCGGCAACGGTAAAGGTCGCAGAGGGTTTGATCCTTTGTACGCGGCGGGATTTTTCCATGGTTCCTGTGGTCTCTCCTGTAGCAAAGCGCTCAGCTTAACCGGGTGCGTATACTAAGTGGTTTGGCTCCCATCAGGCCATACGTTCTACCCAGTGACCGAAGAAAAGTTTCAACTTGTCGCCGATTTCAAGCCCACCGGGGAGCAGCCCGCGGCGATCCGTGGCTTGCTGAACGGGCTCGAACAGGGCCTGTTGCACCAGACTCTGCTGGGCGTCACCGGTTCCGGCAAGACCTTCGTCATGGCCAACGTCATCGAGGCGACGCAGCGGCCCACACTGGTGATGGCGCCCAACAAAACCCTGGCGGCGCAGCTCTATGGTGAGTTCAAGGAATTCTTTCCGAACAACGCCGTGGAGTATTTTGTTTCCTACTATGACTACTACCAGCCCGAGGCCTACATCCCGTCGAGCGATACCTATATAGAAAAAGACGCCTCCATCAACGAACACATCGAGCAGATGCGCCTGTCCGCCACCAAGGCGCTGCTGGAGCGGCCCGATGCGATTATCGTCTCTACCGTGTCTGCGATATACGGGTTGGGGGATCCCGATCAGTACTTCAGCATGATCCTGCACATGGTCCGCGGGGATCACATTGATCAGCGCGCCATCCTCAGACGCCTGGCGGAGCTTCAGTACACCCGCAACGAGGTGGAGTTGCGCCGCGGAACCTACCGCGTGCGCGGTGAGGTCATCGATATCTTCCCGGCGGATTCGGAACGCCAGGCTGTACGGGTTGAAACCTTCGACGACGAGATCGAGAACATCAGTTATTTCGATCCGCTGACCGGCGAGGTCCTGCGGCGGGTGCCCCGGGTCACCATCTATCCCAAGAGCCATTACGTCACTGAACGACGCACCCTGCTCGACGCGGTGGAAGCGATCCGGGTCGAACTCGGGGAGCGGCTGAAAGTGCTGCACGATGCCAATAAGCTCGTCGAGGCCCAGCGTCTGGAACAGCGTACCCGCTTTGATATGGAGATGATCCTGGAACTGGGTTATTGCAGCGGGATCGAGAACTACTCCAGGCACCTCACCGGGCGTCAGCCCGGGGAGCCACCGCCGTGCCTGTTCGATTACCTGCCTGAAAACGCCCTCCTGATCCTGGACGAGAGCCACGTCATGGTCCCCCAGATCCGTGGCATGTACCTCGGTGATCGTTCCCGCAAGGAAACGCTGGTGGAGTACGGTTTCCGGTTGCCATCCGCACTCGATAACCGGCCGCTGCGTTTCGATGAATTTGAACGACTCGAACCCCAGACGATATTCGTGTCGGCGACGCCGCGGCCTTACGAACTGGAGTTATCCGGACAGGTCGTCGAGCTGTTCGTGCGCCCCACGGGCCTGGTGGATCCGGAGGTGGAAGTTCGGCCCGCCGGGACCCAGGTGGATGATCTGCTGTCCGAGATCAACCTCCGGGTGGCGGCGGGCGAACGCGTGCTGGTCACGACTCTCACGAAGCGCATGTCCGAGGACTTGACCGATTATTTGTCCGAACACGGCGTCAAGGTGCGCTACCTGCATTCGGACATAGAAACGATGGAGCGGGTGGAGATTATCCGGGATCTGCGGTTGGGGACCTTCGATGTCGTGGTGGGCATCAACTTGCTGCGTGAGGGTCTGGACATGCCCGAGGTGGCGCTGGTGTGCATTCTGGATGCGGACAAGGAGGGTTTTCTGCGTTCGGAGGGTTCGCTGATCCAGACCGTGGGACGCGCGGCGCGTAACGTGCACGGCAAAGCTATTTTGTACGGGGACAAGGTGACCGGGTCAATGCAGCGGGCGATGGCGGAAATGGACCGGCGCCGCGCAAGACAGGTCGCTTACAACGCAGAGCACGGGATTACGCCCCAGAGCATCCAGAAACGCGTGACCGATATCACGGAAAACGTCTATGGTGACAGACCGGGGATGTCGCGCCGCCGGGTGGCCGAGAAGGGGCCGGACTACAGCGGGCTCACGCCAGACCAGGTCATGAAGCAGGTCAAGAAGCTGGAGCAGCAGATGTACCGCCATGCCGAGCACCTGGAATTCGAGGAGGCCGCTCTGGTCCGGGACGAGATCCAGCGCCTCAAATCCGAAGGCCTCGGCCTGCCCCGGGCCCGCGCGGGGTAAAAACGGGGTTCAGGTTCTGCTAGACTGCGCCGACATTTCAGCATGAGGGGAGCATTTCCAGTGGTTAATAAGATATTTGGGGCCTGTGCCCTGGCCTTTTTCTGTGTCGGCGTCAGCAAAGCCGCGGATGTGCTGGTTTACGGACCGTCGCTGGCTCCTTCGAATGAAGCCAAGGGTGTTGTAAACGAGGCGACGGTGGCGGAAGACGAAGGCCATGACGTCACCGTGGTTGACGAGGGAACCTGGTCTTCGATGTCAACGGGCCAGTTCGCGAGTTACGACGCCATCGTTATCGGGGACGCAGGCTGTGATTTTTCCGACGGCGAAGACCTGGACGCCGTCAACGCCAACAAGGGGACCTGGTCTCCCGTTGTGACCGGAAACATCGTAATGAACACCTTCGATGCTTTCTTGCATATTTTTGGCGGCGCCACCGAGGCCGAAGCAACTGGACTGGCCGCGGCCGGGATCAATTACGCCGCGAGTGGGCCCGGAACCGGACTCTATTACAGTAACGGGTGTCGTGCGTTTGATACCGGTGACGATGACAAAGGCACACCGCCCGATTTTTCGCTGGAGTTCATGAGCTTATTTGGCTTTTTCGGCCTCGCGCGCAACAGCCCTGACAACATCATCTTTATCGAGCCTGAACATCCGGCGCTGGACGGCCCGACCGAGGAAGGCCTGTCCTGCTGGGGGAGTTCCACTCACGGACAATGGGTTGATTTCCCCGACGACTTTGAGGTCGTTGCGGACGGGGATGAGGAGATCGAGTGCAAGGACGATAAGGCCATTCAGGCTTCCAAAGGCAGCGACGATACGCCTACGCTGCCAGTAATCATCGCGAGAGACGGCAGGCCCGTGGTGGGCCCCATCATACCCACCTTGTCACCCATTGGCCTCGGTCTGCTCGGGTTGGTGTTGGCCGTTTTCGGTGGCATGGTAGCGCGCCGCAGGTTGCGCTAGTCGGCCCAATCCGTGACGAAACCAATGAGACCCCGGCTCCGGCCGGGGTTTTGGTTTCCGGGAGTGCTTGTCGGACGGGGTGCGATCTGATAGCTTTCCGGGCCTTCGGGCGCGTAGCTCAGCGGGAGAGCACTACGTTGACATCGTAGGGGTCGGTGGTTCGAACCCACTCGCGCCCACCAACGGAGGGAACATCGTTCAAACAGGAACGGTGGGTCCACGCCGCCATGAATCCCACAGGTTGCCAGGCGTTTCGGGTTTGTCAGGCGGGTTTTCGGAAGGCTCCGCGGAGGACCAAAGCAAAACAGGGGACCGGCGGGGCGCCAACGGCGCCCCGCAGCATTTTTGACGGAAGAAACACGATGCCAGTCATCACATTGCCCGACGGCAGCAAAAGGGAGTACGACCAGCCGGTCACCGCGGCGCAGGTCGCGGCCGATATCGGCCCGGGCCTGGCCAAGGCCGCCGTGGCTGCCCGTTTCGACGGGGTGCTGGTGGATACCGCCTTCGTCATGGACCGGGACGGCGAACTGGCCATCGTCACCGCGAAGGACGATGACGGCCTGGAGGTGATTCGGCATTCGACCGCCCACCTCATGGCCCAGGCCGTGAAGCGGTTGTATCCCGAAGCCCAGGTGACCATCGGCCCGGTGATCGAAAACGGCTTCTACTACGATTTCGCCTATGAGCCCGGTTTCAAACCCGAGGACATGGAAAAGATCCAGGCGGAGATGGACAGGATCGTCAAGGAGAACCTGCCGGTGGAGCGCACCGAGATGGATCGGGATGAAGCCGTGAAGTTTTTCCGCGACCAGGGCGAGAAGTACAAGGCGGAGATCATCGAGGACATTCCCCAGGGCGAGGTGATCTCGCTGTACCGGCAGGGTGATTTCATTGACCTGTGCCGGGGCCCCCACGTGCCGTCCACCGGGCACCTCAAGGCCAACCAGTTGACCAAACTGGCCGGGGCGTATTGGCGCGGCAATTCGGACAACGAGATGCTGCAGCGGATCTACGGGACCGCGTGGGCGGATAAAAAGGAACTCAAGGCCTATTTGCATCGCTTGGCGGAAGCCGAAAAACGCGATCACCGCAAGCTGGGCAAGGTCATGGATCTGTTTCACCAGCAGCCCGAAGCGCCGGGCATGGTGTTCTGGCACGACCGTGGCTGGACGCTGTGGCTGATCATCGAGGACTACATCCGCCAGAAGCTCAGGGCTAACGGTTACGAGGAGATCCGCACTCCGCAGATCCTGGACCGGAGCCTGTGGGAAAAATCCGGTCACTGGGACAAGTACGCCGAGGTGATGTTCACCACGCATTCCGAGAACCGGGACTACGCGCTCAAGCCCATGAACTGCCCGGGTCATATCCAGGTATTCAACCAGGGACTGAAGAGTTACCGGGATCTGCCCATTCGTTTGGCGGAGTTCGGCTCGTGTATCCGCAACGAGCCGTCCGGCACCTTACACGGGCTGATGCGGGTACGCGGTTTCGTGCAGGACGACGCCCATATCTTCTGCACCGAGGACCAGATCCAGGACGAGGTGGTCAAGCTGATTGACCTTTGCTTCGAGGTCTACCGGGATTTCGGTTTTGAGGATTTCAGAATCGAACTGTCTACCCGGCCCGAGCAGCGGGTGGGGGAGGACGCCCTCTGGGACCGGTCAGAGGCGGCCCTCAAGGCGGCCCTGGAGAGCAAGGGGCTGGATTACAAACTGAACTCGGGAGACGGGGCTTTTTACGGGCCCAAAATCGATTTCATCCTCAAGGATTCCCTGGGTCGGGACTGGCAGTTGGGCACCGTCCAGCTGGATTTCTCCATGCCCGGTCGCCTGGGGGCGGAATACGTGGCGGAGGACGGTTCCAGGCAGGTGCCGGTCATGCTCCACCGCGCGATTCTGGGCTCCCTGGAGCGTTTTATCGGAGTTTTGATCGAGCATTACGGGGGCCAGATGCCCCTGTGGCTGGCTCCGGTACAGGCCGTGGTGCTCAATATTACGGACCGGCAGGCCGAATATGCCCGAAAAGTGGAAGAAACCCTTAAAAATCAAGGTATCCGGGCCATTTCCGACTTGAGAAACGAGAAGATCGGCTATAAAATCCGCGAGCACACCATCCAGAAGGTCCCATATCTGCTGGTGGTAGGAGACCGCGAAGTTGAAGCGGATTCGGTGGCCGTCAGAGTACGGGGCAAGGACCTGGGGTCCATGCCCCTCCAGTCGTTAATCGATCGGCTCGACGAAGAGGTAACGAGCCGCGGCCACGTATTGTTGGAGGACTAAATAATCGCGCTAAGAAGGAAGTACGACAGAAAACCTGAAAACACGGTCAGGCGTAACCATGAAATCCCGCATCGGGAAATCCGTCTGGTGGATGTAGACGGAGAACAACTCGGAGTGGTGAGACTGGGAGACGCACTGGTCAAAGCCCATGAAGTGGCTCTTGATCTCGTTGAGATCGCCCCGAAAGCAGAACCACCGGTTTGCCGGATCATGGATTACGGCAAATTCGTTTTTGAACAGCGCAAGAAGCAGCATGCGGCCAAAAAGAATCAGAAGCAGGTCCATGTCAAAGAAGTGAAGTTTCGGCCGGGTACGGACACGGCGGACTACGAGGTAAAACTCAGAAATCTGCGAAAGTTCCTGGCGGATGGCGACCGGACCAAGGTCACCCTGAGGTTTCGCGGACGTGAGATGGCGCACCAGGAGTTGGGGCACCAGTTGCTGAAGCGGGTCGAAAACGACCTGGCCGAGCAGGCCAACGTCGAACAGCGACCGAAGATGGAAGGGCGCGTGCTGATCATGATGTTGGCGCCCAAGAAAAGTTAGCGCGCCAGCCCGGAGGGCGACGCGCTAACTGGCAGGGTTGGAGCAACCCTGTTGAGGAGAGGGGACGCAAAAGGATTGTGCAGGGTCGCTCAACCCTGCCGAAGAAGTAGGGCAGGATTGCAGCGAACCCTGAAGGATCAGGGTTTGCATGCAAAATGGTGCAGGGGTCGCTGAATCCTGCCGAAAAAGTTGTGCCGGGTAGGCGTTTCAAGGTGTCTGACACCTTGAAAACGCAACACAAGCGGTTTCGAGTCAGGAAGACAAGAGTACCGAAAGGTCACTCGGAAACGTGTTCATAGAACTGTAAGGAGGCAGTCATGCCTAAAATCAAGACGAACCGGGGCGCCGCCAAGCGCTTTCGGAAAACGGCGTCCGGTCGCTTCAAGCGGCGTCAGGCGTACCGTAATCACATCCTCACCAAGAAGGACACCAAGCGGAAGCGTGGTTTGCGCGAACCCGCACAGGTGTCCGCGGCCGACACGCCAGCGGTAAAAAAACTTCTGCCGTACAGCTAATCAGGGAGGATGTGAACGATGCCCAGGGTAAAAAGTGGAGTGACGGCGCACAAGCGTCACAAAAAAATCCTTAGCAAAACCAAGGGTTATTACAACGCGCGTCGCAAGCAGTTCAAGACGGCCAAGCAGGCTGTCACCAAGGCGGGCCAGTACGCGTACCGGGATCGCCGGCAACGGAAGCGGCAGTTCCGCGCGTTGTGGATCGTGCGGATCAACGCGGCGGCCCGGGAAAACGGCATGTCCTACAGCCGGTTTATGAACGGGCTCAAGGTGGCGGACATCTCCGTGGATCGCAAAGTCCTGGCGGACCTGGCGGTGCATGACAAACCGGGATTTGCCGTTATTGCCGGCAAGGCCAAAGTCGCCCTGAACGCCTGACGGCGAAGAAGGGGGTTCCCTTTTTTGTCGTGAACAATTCGACCGCAAGGACTCAGGGGAAGGGCTTTGGCTCTTCCCCTGATTTCGTATAAGGCCCAAGCGTGCAGGATCTCAAAAAAATTCTCGCCGACGCGTTGAAATCCGTCGCGGGGGCGTCTGACCTTCGTGGCCTGGATGCCGTGCGCGTCCAGTACCTGGGCAAGAAGGGTTTGCTCACCGAACAACTCAAGTCTCTAGGTTCCTTGCCCGGGGAAGAGCGGCCGGCGGCGGGGCAGGCCATCAATCGTGCCAAGGGCGAACTGCAAAAAGCGATCGAGGCCCGCGACCAGGCACTCAACGCCGAAGCACTCCAGGCCAGCCTCGAAACGGAACGTGTTGACATCACTCTGCCCGGTCGCGGTCAACAGGCCGGCGGTCTGCACCCGGTGACCCAGACCATGGATCGCATTGACGGTTTGTTCCGGCAACTGGGTTTCGAGATTGCCGATGGTCCCGAGATCGAGGACGACTATCACAATTTCGCCGCGCTCAATTTCCTGGAAGACCATCCCGCCCGGGAAATGCACGACACCTTCTATTTCGGGGACGGGACGCTGTTGCGTACCCACACCTCACCCGTACAGATCCGTGAGATGAAGGTGCGCAAACCCCCGATAAGACTCATCGCACCCGGAAAAGTATTCCGGCGCGATTCCGATCCCACCCACACGCCGATGTTCCACCAGGTGGAAGGGCTGCTGGTGGACGAACACGTATCCATGGCCGATCTGAAAGGCACGTTGGAGGAGTTCGTCAAACGCTTCTTCGAGCGAGATCTGCGGACACGTTTCCGTCCGTCCTTTTTTCCTTTTACCGAGCCTTCTGCCGAACTGGACATTGAATGGACCTCGGAAGGCGGTCGTTCCGCCTGGCTGGAGGTGCTGGGCTGCGGGATGGTACATCCCAATGTGCTCGTGGAGGTGGGTATCGATCCCGAGCGCTACACCGGCTATGCCTTCGGCATGGGCGTGGAACGGCTGGCGATGCTGCGGCACGGTGTTGATGACCTGCGCCTGTTCTTCGAGAACGATCTGCAGTTTCTGGAGCAGTTCAATTGAGGTTCTCTGAAAAATGGCTGCGCGAGTGGGTAGATCCCGCGGTAGACACCGCCGAATTGACGGAGCAGCTCACCATGTCCGGCCTCGAAGTGGATGCGGTGAACCCCGTGGCGGGGGATTTCACGGGCGTGGTAGTCGCCCGGATCGAGACCTGTGATCCGCATCCAACGGCCGACCGGTTAACCGTTTGTAGCGTGGATGCGGGGGACAGGAAACCGCGCGTCGTGGTCTGTGGTGCTCCCAATGCCCGGGCGGGACTGGTTGCCCCCCTGGCTGCGGTGGGAGCCACCCTGTCGGGAGACAAGATCAAGAAAGCCAGGCTCCGGGGTGTGGAATCCCAGGGCATGTTGTGTTCCGAG
>SMWH01000101.1 GCA_004357005.1 Gammaproteobacteria bacterium | reverse complement strand
TCCCTGGATATCTGGGATCGCAAATACCGTTTGAAGACGAAGACCGGCGAAAACCTCGACGGTTGCATGGACGATACCTACAAACGTATCGCCAGGGCTCTCAGCGACGTCGAAGAAACCAAGGACCGACGCGAATACTGGTACGCGCGTTTTTTGTGGGCGCTGCGTCGTGGTTCGATTCCGGCAGGGCGCATCGTATCCAACGCCGGCGCGCTGAAACACAAACCCGCCACGTCCACGATCAACTGCACGGTGTCCGGGACGATTAGCGATTCCATGGACGGGATTCTGAACAAGGTGCATGAAGCGGGACTCACTCTGAAAGCCGGGTGCGGCATCGGTTACGAGTTTTCCACACTGCGTCCGCGTGGCGCCTATGTGTCCGGTGCCGGGGCGTACACCTCCGGCCCCATGTCGTTCATGGATATCTACGACAAGATGTGTTTCACGGTGTCGTCCGCGGGTGGGCGTCGTGGCGCGCAGATGGGCACCTTCAACGTCAACCACCCGGATGTCATGGAGTTCATTCGCGCCAAGCGCGAGGCCGGCCGTCTGCGTCAGTTCAATCTGTCCTTGCTGATCACCAACGAGTTCATGGCCGCGGTGGAAGACGACGCGGAATGGCCGCTGGCTTTTCCGCTGGATGAGCGTGAACGCGACACGGTGGACCTGGACGATCCGGGCCAGGTGGTGTGGCGGGAATGGCCGCGTACGGAAGGTTATGTCACCAGCGATGAGGGCTTGGTGGCGTGCAAGATCTATCGCAGCATCAAGGCGCGTGGTCTGTGGGACGTGATCATGAAGTCCACCTACGACTACGCCGAACCGGGGTTCATTCTTATTGATCACGTCAACGAGATGAACAACAACTGGTTTTGCGAAAACGTCCGAGCCACCAACCCATGCGTGACCGCGGATACGCGCCTGGCGACGCAGTTCGGGCTCGTGCGGATCGGTGATCTTTGCGCGGCCGGGGCAGAGCTTGAAGTCACGGTGGACAACCGGGCCCTGGGAAGCGACGCCAAAGGCACGCGAACCAGGCCGGCTGTGCCGGCTTTCATGACCTCCGAAGATGCCGATGTGTATCGGGTCACGACCCAGGAAGGCTACGAAGTCACTGCTACCGAATGGCACGAGCTGTATACCTCCCGAGGCAAGCTTGAGCTCAAAAACCTGGTGGTCGGTGACGAATTGCTGGTGCAATCCGGCAAGGGCCAGTTCGGGAACGAGGGCTCGGACGATCTGGGCGCGTTGCTCGGTCTCATCGCCGGTGATGGCCACTTCACCAACCGCGGCAAGGGCCAGGAAGCTACCGTGATCAGCCTGTGGGGCGAGGACCGGACCCTGGCGGGGGCGGTAGCGTGCTACGTGAACACGCTGATCGCAGGCCTTTCCGAGCGTCCACGGAGTTACCGTGTCGCGCCGGTCGCGGTGCCGGATCGCAATCAGGTGTTTATCCGGTCAGTGCTCCTGACCCGGGCGCTGGCACACTACGGCTTCACGCGCGAGACCAAGCTTCGGGTGCCGGAGGTCGTCTGGCGCGGCAGCGAGGCGTGCGTCAAGGGATACCTGCGCGCCCTGTTCCAGAGTGATGGCACGGTCAACGTGTCGGAAAGAAGCCAGAGTTGCTCGGTGCGGCTGGCCTCCAGCCAACGGCGGCTTCTGACCGAGGTGCAGTCGCTGCTGAGCAACTTCGGTGTGTTGTGCCGAATATACAAACGCCGTGAGGCGGGCCCACGCCTGCTGCCAGACAGTCACGGTGGCCAAAAGACCTATGAGTGTCAGGCGGATTACGAACTGATCATCGATGGCGAGTCGCGCGACCGGTTCATGGGCGAAATCGGATTTCTGCTCGACTACAAGAACGATAAGTACCGCAATTGGGCGCGGGACAGGGTGTTGCGCAAGAGCCAGCGTTTCACAACGAAGATAGTAAATATCGAACACATAGGCCGTGAGCCTGTGTTCGACACGACGCAGCGGGATCACAACACGGTGATCTTCAACGGCCTGGTCAGCGGGCAATGCGGCGAGCAGCCGCTTCCGCCTTACGGGTCTTGTTTGCTGGGGTCGATCAATCTCACGCGTTTCGTGGAAGAGCCGTTTACGGAGAACGCCCGTTTCAACTGGGTGGAGTTCCGCGACGTCGTCAAGGTTTCTACGCGCATGCTGGATAATGTGGTGGAAATCAACGGACTGCCGCTGGATCAGCAACGCAAGGAGATCAAGCGCAAACGCCGTCATGGCCTGGGTTTCCTCGGACTGGGATCGACCCTGACGATGTTGCGCATGACCTACGGTTCGAACGACTCCGTCGAGTTTGCCGAGCGGGTTGCGCGGGAGCTGGCCCTGGCGGGCTGGGAAACTGCGCTGGAACTGGCCAAGGAAAAAGGACCAGCTCCCATTATGGAAGAGGAATTCGACGTAACCCCGCAGATGCTGCGCAAACGGCCGGAAATGGCAACCGATGGCTGGAAAGTCGGGCAGAAAATCGAGGGCAAGGTACTGCATGCACGCTACAGCCGTTACATGCAACGAATTGCGGAGGTCGCCCCGGATCTTGTGGAGGAACTGGCCGAGATAGGTGCCCGGTTCACGCACCATTCCTCCATTGCCCCCACCGGGACGATCTCCCTGTCCCTGGCCAACAACGCCAGTAATGGCATCGAGCCGAGTTTCGCGCATCACTATTACCGCAATGTCATCCGGGAAGGCCGGAAGACCAAGGAACAAGTCGGCGTGTACTCTTTTGAACTGCTGGCCTACCGGGAACTGGTCAACCCCGAGGCCCAGCCGGATTCTGAGGAGGAAAACGAGAAGCTGCCGGATTATTTCATCGTGTCCGAGGACGTCACACCCCGGCAGCATGTGGATATCCAGGCCGCGGCCCAGAAATGGATTGATTCATCCATTTCCAAGACGGCCAACGTGCCGACGGATTATCCCTTCGAAGATTTCAAGGGTATTTACTGGTATGCCTATGAAAAAGGCCTGAAGGGTTGCACGACTTTTCGCTTCAACCCGGAAGCTTTTCAGGGCGTGCTGGTGACGGAAAAAGACCTGGCCAACACCACCTACCGCTTCCGGCTGGAAGACGGGACGATGGTCGAGGCAAGGGGCAACGAAGAGGTGGAGTACGACGGTGAGATGCATACCGCGGCGAACCTCTATGACGCTCTGAAAGAAGGCTATTACGGAAAATTCTGATTGGAGAGATATTTCGTTCGATGACTGCCATGCAACAAATCCGTCTTTGCGGAAGCGGCTTCCGGGTGTGGGAGCGGCATCTTGCCGCGATTCCTTGCCGTCGTGCCCCACTGCGGGCTGGAGTGGCGTTGCCTGGTGAGACGAAATCCCTGTCTCCAATGGACATGGCAGGATTGATCCCTCTGCGCTAGAGAGGGTGGGGAGGGATCATTCGAGCCCCGTTCGCGGGGCAGGGATGAGACTCCCCTCACTGAACGTGAGGATAGAGAGTAATGAGTATTCGCATTGAAAAGAAAATCGTCGGTTACGAAGTAGCCAGGGACGCGCCGGAATTGGAGTCCGAACAGCGCGAAACCGCCGAAATCATCCAGATGCATGAGAGGGTGAAACGCCCCGAGCGTCTCGAAGGCACCACCTACAAACTGAAAACGCCCGTTTCGGAACACGCGTTTTACGTCACCATCAATGACATCATCCTCAATGAGGGCACCGAACACGAGAATCGCCGCCCTTTCGAGATTTTCGTCAACTCCAAGAACATGGACCACTTCCAGTGGATCGTGGCCCTGACGCGCATCATATCGGCGGTGTTCCGCAAGGGCGGCGATGTGGCCTTTCTGGTGGAGGAGCTCAAGGCTGTGTTCGACCCCAACGGCGGCTACTTCAAGAAGGGCGGCACCTTCATGCCGTCGCTGGTCGCGGAACTCGGGTACTTGCTGGAAACCCATCTCAAACACATCGGTCTGATGGAAGACGATGAACTGGATGAACACCAGCGTGCGCTGGTCGAGGAGAAGCGGGCCGAGTACCAGAAAGCGGCCGACAAGCGCATGGCGAACCGCGAGGACGGTAGAAGCGAATTCCCGGCGGATGCCAGGATGTGTGGCAGGTGCCACAGCAAGGCAGTCGTCAACATGGACAACTGTCTGACCTGTCTCAACTGCGGTGATTCCAAGTGTGGATAGTGTTTTGTTTGAAACCTGAGTGGTCAGAGAGGAGGGGGCTGTGTTGTATGCGCTGAGGGCTAGAGCATCGCATTGGGGGCTTACATGACACGTTACTTTGACGCACACGTTGGCAGCAGCGGCTCACAGGGCTACGTGGATATTCTCGTCAAACGTTTTGGAGAAGACGAGAAAGGACACAAACTGATCAGCCCTCAGATGCGTTCGGAGACGGAGGTCGATCGTCAGGTCGACCTCCTCATCGCCGAACTCAACGAGGTCCGCGAACAGGCCAAGAAAGAACTGAGGAAGCAGAGTTGGGAAACGGTGCCGGGCTACCTGTCCCGCACCGTTTCCTCCTGATCGGTTTCCTCGCTGTAGGAGCGGCTTTCAGCCGCGATTGTTCCTGTCGCGCCCGGAAGGGCGCTCCTACAACGGGGTAGGCCGCTACTCTGCGTAGAAAACGTCGGCGCCGATAAAATGCAGGGACACATAGGGCTCATCCCCCATGACCCAGCTGTCGTGTCCCGGGGGCACGTGGAACGCATCCCCTGCCTGCATGATGACTTCTTCGCCGTCGTCCATGGCGACGGCGATCTTGCCTGAGATGACCAGGCCCACGTGCTCCACGTGGCAGCTCGTTTCGTCCGTGTCCGGCCCCACGTGCTCGGACCATTTCCAGCCGGGTTCGTAAGTGGCGCGGCCAAGGGTCAGGCCGCCGAGCCGCACGATCTCAAAATAGCCTTTTTCAAAACGGCGTACTTCGTCGGGGGAATCAAAACGTTTCAGGTCAATTTTCATGATTCGTCGCTTCGTTCCAGTTTTGCCATGCGTATTACATCGGGGAAGTAGGCGTGGAAGTCACTTTCCAGGCCATCGTAGTGTTTTTCCAGTTGTGCCCGGGCGTCGCCGATCGGGTTCGCACGGCTGAGGCGCGCAGCAATGCCTTTCAGTGACTGGTCAATGGTGTCCAGTTCCCGGTAGTTCACCAGCAAATCCCGTTGTTGCATGTACACGGAGAAAAGTTTCAATCGCTCGGGCAGCAGGTTTTCGTGAATGTTCAGGGCGTCATAAACCCGCTGCGCAAAATCGGTCAACGGAGTGTGATGATATCGGGTCCAGGATCGGGCGAGGAAATGGTCGTAGAACACATCTGTGAGGATCCCCGCATACCGGCGAAATTCCGGGTCGAATCGATTGCGGCTTTTGGCCACCCGGGGGTGCGCATCGGTGGTGGAGTCGATGCGCCGGTGCAAACGCAGTGCGTTGAGCACCGGTTGCGGGTAATCCAGGGTTTCCAGGCGGCCCTTGACGAAGTCACCCATCAGACTGCCGACCAGCTCCAGGTCGCTGCCGTCGCTTAAATAACAATGTGCCAGATGATTCACTGGAAAAACGCGGGGACAGTTCCCTTATTTCCGCTTGGTCTCGAACGATGTACTGTAGTCGACTTGTGGGAAATAAGGGAACTGTCCCCGTTTCTCTAAGCGGAAATAAGGGAACTGTCCCCGCGTTTCTCGCCGTTTTGTCCCACCCGGCGGGGTTTTGGTCGGGTTCTGGCGGTTGCGCTATGATGGCGCGCTCCGAGGCAACGAATATCAACGGATGCCCAAAGACGATAACCCGGTCCCGCGCGATCCGGAGAGTTTTCCTGCAGAAACCAGCACTTTCGAGATAAGCGGTCCTGCGGGGGCCCTCGAGGCGCTGGCGGAAGTCCCTGAGCCTGATGAGGCTCGGCTGGGCGTGGCGGTGCTGTGCCACCCCCATCCCCAGGGCGGCGGAACCATGCATAACAAGGTCGTCGCCATGATGTCCCGGGCACTGCGGGAGCTTGGCCTGCAGACCCTGCGTTTCAACTTCCGGGGCGTAGGCGGCAGCGAAGGCGAATTCGGGGACGCGGAAGGCGAAGTGGATGACCTGATGGCGGTCATTGCCTGGGTGCTCAAGACCCTGCCCGGCCACGAACTGTGGATGGGTGGTTTTTCTTTTGGATCCTATGTGGCGGCCCGCGCCGTCGCGGAACGTGAACTGCCCGTTCGCCAGTTCATTTATGTGGCCCCGCCCATCGGCCGTTATGAAGACTATCCGGAGTTGGCTGTGCCTGATTGCCCGCGTCTGGTCATCCAGGGCGACGAAGACGATGTGGTGTCCGCCACGGCGGTGATCGAGTGGGTCGAGGACAGCGAAAACCCGCCGGAACTGGTCGTGATGGAAGGCGCCGGCCATTTTTTCCATCGCCGGCTCATGGACCTGCGTGGCGCCGTCAAGGCTAACGTTCGTCATCACCTTCCTCCCCTGGTGAGGGACGGCTCGGCGCCGTGAGCAAAGGTTCGGCGTCCGGCGGGGCCTCTTCCGTCGGAAGCGGGTGCGTCGGAACCGAGGTCGTTGGGCCCATGTCTGTTGGACCTTGGCCGCGTTATCAATTCGAGCTCAAGAACCCGGATTTCGTGCACGACGTCGCCCAGGAGGCGGTGGTTCGTCGTCTCCAGGCCCTGTATCAACAGTTGACAGCTCCCGGCGACGGGCAGGGATTGTTGGGCAAGGTGCTCGGCCGGCAACCCGTGCCGGTCCGTGGTTTGTACCTGTGGGGCGGAGTGGGACGCGGCAAGACCTGGTTGATGGACATGTTCGCGGATTGTTTGCCCGCAGACATGCGCCTGCGCCTGCATTTTCACCGTTTCATGTACCGGGTTCACAAAGCCCTGGTCGGCGTCAAAAGCGAACAGAACCCACTGAGTATCGTCGCCGGACAATTGGCAGGTTCGGCGCGAGTCCTTTGTTTCGATGAATTCTTTGTGTCAGATATTGGTGACGCCATGCTTCTGGCCGGACTGCTCGAGGCACTGTTCGAGCGCGGGGTCACGTTGGTCGCCACTTCCAACATTCCGCCGGCAGAGCTCTATCGCAACGGTTTGCAACGCGCCCGGTTCCTGCCGTCCATCGATCTCATCGAGCGGCACTGTGATGTGATGGAGTTGGGAGGCGACACGGATTATCGATTGCGTTTTCTGGAGCAGGCGGAGATCTACCACAGCCCGCTGGACGCGGAAGCTGCTCGGGTTCTGGAGGATAACTTCGACCATGTGGCGCCGGAGCAGGGCGTGCGCGATTCGGAACTGGAGATCAACGGCCGGATGATCTGCACGGTTCGACGAGCCGATGACGTGGTGTGGTTCGCCTTTGACGAGATATGCGGAGGGCCCCGTTCAGCGGCGGATTACGTGGAGATCGCCCGTTGCTTTCATTGCGTATTGATCTCGGACGTTCCGGTGCTGGGCAGCGACCAGAATGACGAAGCCCGGCGCTTCATCAGTCTGGTGGATGAATTCTACGACCGCAATGTGAAATTGATTCTGTCAGCAGCGGCTCCCATGGACGATCTCTACCGGGGCAAGCGACAGAACTTCGAGTTCGAGCGTACCCGCAGCCGTTTGATGGAAATGCAGTCCCACGAATACCTTGCGAAACCTCACTTGCCTTGAGTTTTCTTTCTCCCGATCTGATCAACGGGAATGGTGACGACTTCGTGGTCACCATGGCGTTCCGGGGTACCGGTTGGCGGTGCCCAGGCGTGTCCATAAATCACCTCGAAACGCGCAGGCACAAGTCCGTCGGCGTTGCGCAGATGTTCATAATGGTCGCACATGGTCTGGTAGCGGCGGGCGCCGGTGAGTGTGCGGCGCCGGCTGCAAAGAGCATTTTGCGCGCCGGTGTTACGCAAATCCTGTAACAGGTCCCTGACTTTTGGATAGGTGAGTGTCACACGGTCCACATCCATGACCGGATCGGCAAAACCGGCACGCATCAGGGCATCGCCGATGTCGTGCATGTCCACAAAGCCGTGTACGTGCTCCAGTTCATCTGCCTGCTGCCAGCTGTAACGAAGTTCCACGAGCGTGTCGGGACCGAAAGTCGTGAACATGACCGCGCCTTTGGGCGCCAGCACCTGTCGCAGGGTTTCCAGTGCCGGAACGAGTTCCATGCACCAGTGCAACTCCAGGTTGGAAAACACGAGATCGAAAGCGCCGCGTCGAAACGGCAACGCAGGCAACTGCCCCGCGACACGATGGCCGGAATCGTTGCCCCGGGTCGCGAGTATCGCGGCCTGGTCAACGCCCACGACTTCCGCATCGGGGAACAGTCGAGCCAGTTCCCCGGTGCTGTGTCCGGTGCGCGACCCCAAATCCAGGATTCTGGACGGGCGCATTTTCAGGCAGACGACCCGTTCCAGCAGGCGCCCGGCGATCTCCCGCTGCAACACCGCGGATTGATCATAGTGACCGGCGGCGCGGGCCAGGTTACGCCGTCGCGCTTCGGGATCCAGGCGGTAGGTTTCGCTCATCGACTGCTGCGTTTCACCTCACGTTTTAAGCCGTACCGGGCACTGCTTCGAGCCATGCGTCGAGCAGGCACGGAGTTTAGGCTATCATTCCTCCAGTCCCGATTGGCCTGATTGACGAGACCAAGCGATGTCCACATTGACCGCCGCCAGACCGACTCTCATTGATGCCTTGTGGCCCACGGCAGATGCATGGCCTGAACTCGCGCGAAAGGCGCTGCTGATCCTGGCTGGTACCGCCTTGCTGGCCATCAGTGCCCGTGCCCAGATCCCCTTCTGGCCGGTCCCCATGACCATGCAGACTTTCGTTGTGCTGGTGATCGGCATGGTCTACGGTGCACGTCTGGGTGCGGCAACGCTTGTGGCTTATCTGCTGGAGGGAGCCGTCGGGCTACCGGTGTTCGCCACGGGTGGCGGGCTCGCTTATTTTGCCGGACCCACCGCAGGGTATCTGTTTGGTTTTCTGCTGGCCGCGCTGCTGGTTGGATCGTTGGCCGAAAGAGGCTGGGACCGTAACCCGCGACTGACCGTGCTGGCCATGACACTGGGAACGATTGTGATCTTTGCCTGTGGAGTACTCTGGTTGTCCGTTTATGTGGGCAGTATTGGGGAAGCCATCAAGACGGGGGTAGCGCCTTTCGTTCCCGCGGCGTTGCTCAAGATTGCGCTGGCCGCCATTGTGTTGCCCAGTGCGTGGAGGCTGATCCGCGAACGCTGATTGTTGTTTTTTTCGCGAGTCAATGGAATGACTTCGCTCCTTAGCCACGCCCTTGATCCTTTGTTTCCGCCCCGCTGCATTCTGTGCGGCGACCCGGGCGCCGGTGGCATGGATTTGTGTGCCGGTTGCCGCGAAGATCTGCCAGTACTCGATCAGGCTTGCAGCGGCTGTGGCCGAACACTCGCAGGTGCGGGTGAAATCTGTGGGCTCTGTCTCAACGAACCACCCGCGTGGACACGGATGATGACGCCCTTGCGTTACCACGCCCCGGTGAACTGGCTGGTGCAACGTTTCAAGTTTGATGGGCGCATGAACTGCGGTCGTTTGCTTGCATCGTTGATGGCCCGCCGTGCGCCTGGCGACGGCAGACCCGAATTGTTGATACCGGTCCCCCTGCATCGTGCGCGCTTGCGGGAACGCGGTTTCAACCAGGCGGAGTTTCTGGCCCGCCGCCTCGGGGCGGAGCTTGGCATCCCCGTTGCGCGTGGCATGCTGACGCGCGTCCGCGACACCCGGGCCCAGTCTGGTCTTCCCACAGGGTCCCGGGAAGGTAATGTGCGTCGGGCGTTCGCGATTGCCCGGTCACCCGGCGTACAGCACGTGGCCCTGGTGGACGATGTGCTTACCACCGGGCACACGGCAGAGGAATGTGTCAGAGTGCTGCGGCGCGCGGGTGTGAGCCAGGTCCAGGTCTGGGTGGCTGCTCGCGCGTTGCGTTCCGATTTCCTGCGCTCATGTGCCTGATCGTTTGCGCCTTTAATCATCATGTTGACTATCCTTTGGTGATGGTCGCGAACCGGGACGAGTTCCACGATCGTCCCACGCAACCGGCGGCATTTTGGGACAACGGCATATTGGCGGGGCGCGATTTGCAGGGAGGCGGCACCTGGATGGGTGTCACCGGTCGCGGTCGTTTTGCCGCCGTGACCAACTACCGGGAAGCCGTACGCGCGAACAGCGACGCCCCCAGCAGAGGGGACCTGGTTATCGGATTCCTCGAGTCGGATCTGTCGGCCCCGGAGTGGCTCGAGAAAATGAAACCAGGTATGGAACGCTACAACGGTTTCAGTTTGCTGGTGGGAGCGGCCGGGGACCCTGTCAATCTCATGGCCTATCTCAGCAACCGAGAGGGGGATATCCGGGTGTTGACTCCCGGCATCTACGGGATGAGTAACCATTTGCTGGAAACCCCGTGGCCCAAGGTCGTCCGGAGCAAGGCAGCTCTCGAAAAATGTATGCTCGAAAACTGCATGGATGATGACTCACTGCTCGACATTCTTTCAGACTCCAGCGCGGCGGACGACGAATCATTGCCGGACACCGGACTGGATCAAGCCATCGAGCGCATGTTGGCGCCGCCCTTTGTCGTCAGTGAAAGCTACGGTACGCGCAGCACCACGGTGGTTGTGATCGGCCGAAATGGTGAGTTGCGCTTTGTCGAGCGCAGCTTCGATTCCAGCGGGAGTGTTACCGGCGAGGAACGTTACGCGTTTCCACTGGAGAATTACGGTTGCTGAAAAAACGGCGGGCCCTGCGGGACCCGCCGCGAACAACAATTCAGTTGTAGCCGTCAGCGAGCGCGATTCAGCTCCGCGGAGCCACTGAAGGTGTTCAACCTGATCTGTGCGTCTCCGTTGCCGACGGAAAACTTCACATAGTCCTGGTCCTTGGCCCGGGGAATATCGAAATCCCCGTACAGGTCACCGCTGAAGGTGTCGAAGCTGATGTCGGCGGACAAATCGGCCGGCAGATAGAGGACGATGTCGCCGCTCAGGGTTTTGATATCCAGGGTCGCGTTTTTGTCCAGCGTGCCGCTCAGCTCGACGCTGCCCGAAACCGTCTCCGCTGAGAACGCGGTCACATGGTCAGCCATGACCTCAATATCACCGGATACGGCGTTGCCCGAGAACTCGCCCGTCAGGCCCCGCAGCTGCAGATCGCCGCTGACGGATGAGTATTTGATCTTTTGCGTATCCACGTCCGCGACGGTGTCACCACTGACGCTGTTGATGTTGAGTTCGGCCGGCGACCCGCCGATCTCAATCTCGCCGCTAACGGTCTCGGCGCGCACCGGGCCTTCCACGCCGTTGATCGTGATATCCGCGCTCACGCCGGTCGCGATGAGCCGTACGCCGACGGGGACCCGGACAATCAGATCGGTGTCATGAATCTTGCGGCCATGCCAACTGTCATCATCCGGGTACTGGACCTCGATTTTCAGCCGGGATGCGTCGCCGCTGATGTCCAGGCCTTCGACCCCTTTGCCCAGACTGCCGCTGATGTGGACCTCGTTGTTTTCCCAGGCGCTGACGTCAATGGAACCTTCCACGTTGGAGATCTGCACCGTGGCGTCGGCGTTGACGGCCCGGGTCTCGTTGATATCCGTATCCGCCACTGCAATGTGTGACAGTGGCAAAAGGATCAGGGCGAGGGCAATACCCGCATTCCGTAATGAGCCGTTCATAGCTGAGTCTCCTGTGAATAGGTCGTCGTTGTCTGGTTCAGTTGTCTGAGAATGTCGATTTCGCGCGCGTACAGCGCCACCAGCATTTGCACCAGATAAATAGCGCCGGGATCGCGGCCGATGGCGCCGCGGATCTCCTGGGTGGCGGTATCAATTTCGCGCAGGTTGTCGAGTACGCTGTCCCTC
>SMWH01000100.1 GCA_004357005.1 Gammaproteobacteria bacterium | reverse complement strand
TCGCTCAACAGGTTATAAGCACGGTAAATCAGGTATTCCTGGTTAAGGTAGGTCTCGTAGGTGGAGTCGCGTTTACACAGCGTGTCCATCTTGAGTTTCTCATGCCCTTCGAATGGTGTGCCCTCGATTTCTTCGGTTCTGAAACTAATCGTGAGCGGCGGAAAATGACAATGTTCCAGACGCGTTTGGTTCCGGGTATTAATCCGGACGTTGAAGACGTACTTCGTCCCATCGTCCCCCGTGACCGTGAGCACACCGCTGACCGTAGGATTCAATCTCATCTTGTCGACGAGGAGTTTCATGGTCGTCGCCAACTCCATGGTCAGGGTCTGGTCGGAACTGAACAGATCGTCGGCGGCGGTGGATCCGGCGACCAAGCAAGCGGCGACAACAACGATTTTTGTAAACGCCGACTTAGCGTTCACGACAACCTCCCGTAAAACAGATGTCCGGGGACCGAATCCCAGACCATCATACCTTTATCTGGCGCGAAGCCGAACGCGGTCTCCTTCCGCACTCTTCCAGCAATCGTGGTCACCCGTACGCACCCACGATCTCGTAAAATCCCCCAAGCCATTTCAGCGACTGCGCGCTGGCGAAGGGATCCAGCCCATCGGATCCTCCGACACCCCAACCCCTTCAAAAACAACTGAAGTGCCGAGATTGTAAACTCCCCGGTCAATGCATGTGATTCTGTTCATATTGCTGTTGGCTGGAGCGATCATTGGGCCCGGGATCTGGGTCAAACGGATCATGGCCAAATATTCGGTTCCCGTGGACCGGTATGCGGAAACCGGCGAACAAACCGCCCGCAAACTGCTGGACGCGGCAGGATTGCAGGATGTCGGTCTCGAGGTCAGCGAGGTGGGGGACCACTACGACCCGACCAGCAAGACCGTTCGTCTGTCTCCACAGAATTTCGAAGGCCGTTCACTCACCGCGGTCACCATCGCCGCTCACGAAGTCGGGCACGCCGTCCAGGACGCCCAGGGATTCGGGCCACTGCGGTGGCGCACGCGGCTGGTCAACTGGGTGGGCCCCATCGAAAAGATCGGAGTTGCGGCGTTGATGCTCAGCCCGGTCATCATCGGGATCACCAAGGTGCCCGCGGCCGGGTTGTTGATGATTGCAGGCGGCATGCTGACTCTCGGGGCCGGGGTGATGGTCCACCTGATGACCCTGCCCACGGAGTTCGACGCCAGTTTTGGCCGGGCCATGCCCATGCTCGCCGAACATCGGGTGCTGAGAAAGGGCGACGAACGCCACGCGCGCAAATTGCTCAAAGCTGCGGCGCTGACCTACGTGTCCGCCGCGCTCATGAGTTTGCTCAATGTGGCCCGCTGGTGGGCCATACTCCGCCGCTAGCGAGATCCTGGCTGACGGGGGCACAAACAGGAGAGAAACCATGAGTCATTCAGAACTGCACTCAACGCTCACGGATCTGTTTCAGGCAACCGGGGAAGCTCACCATGTGGCTTTTGCGGCCACCGATGGCGTAGATCCCGACTGGTCCATCTGGTACGCCGATCATCTCCAGGAGCCACTGGCGGAAAAAGCAAAGATGAGTTTTCACAAAAGCAACCTCATCTATTGCCTGATGAATGCGGATTTTGAACAAACCGTCAGGGCGCCCGACTCGAAATGGACGGACTTCTACGCTGATGAGTTCATCACACGCTACGCCCCCAGCGAAACACCAGCGAAGGACAAACTGGCCCTTTACTATCTGGCGACCTGTCCATTCTGCATCCGCGTTCTATCGGCCATCGATCGCCTGGGTGTGGATGTCGAACTCCGGGAAATCCACGAGCACGCCAAATTCCGTGACGAACTTATCGGGGTACGAGGGAGACCCACGGTGCCCGTGCTCAGGATCACCGCACCCGGGGGCGAAAACCGCTGGATGCCGGAATCGGCCGACATCATCGCGTATCTGGAAAAAACCTACGGCGAGCCTGGGTCATCTGAGCACTAGGAATCCGGCCCTGCGCCATGGTTCAAGGCGTCACGGCCCCGGCCAATCGTCGCGTCTTGCCCTCGTCATCCGTCTGGCCGCCGCGGCGGGACGTCGTTTCGGGCCGACTCAAAAAAATGCCCGTGGCGCGGGGCAGGGCTCACCCGGGGTCATGATCCGGCCAAACTATTGATTCAATTACGTATTCTTTCGCGCCGCCGCCCCCGGCGGGAACCAAAACGCGCGACACCGCGCGAAATCCGCGACTTTTGGCCTTGAAATACGCCGTTTTCCCGGTATGATGCCGCGCCTTTGGGGGTCTCGCAGGCTCGGAAGGAGAATCCATGGTCGATCTGCCCAACAACTATCGTCCCCGGAAGAACGAGAAGTACATGAACGAAAAGCAGCAGCAATACTTCCGCCTCAAGCTGCAGGCGTGGCGCAACGAACTGCTGGACGAAAGCAAACAGACCGTTGAACGTCTGCGCGGCGAAACCGTCGAGGTGGGGGACGAGGCGGATCGGGCCAACCGCGAGAGCGATCATGCGCTGGAACTGCGCACCCGGGACCGGTATCGCAAGCTCATCGGCAAAATCGATCAGGCTTTGCTCCGCGTCGACGACGGCACCTACGGGTTTTGTGAGGAAACCGGTGAGCCCATCGGTATCCAGCGCCTGGAAATACGACCGGTTGCCATCCTGTCGGTGGAAGCCCAGGAACGCCGGGAACTGCTGCAGAAAAAAATCCACGTCGCCTGACAGGGATTCGCGGCTGGAAAGCCGCTCCTGCACAAGCGGCTCCTGCACAAGCGGCTCCTACAGAAGCGCCATTCGCGGCGCGACCGACACAGGAATCGCGGCCGGAGGGCCGCTCCTGCAGTCGTTTCCGTTTGGGGTGTAGCATGGTGATGGGAGGGTGTCGCCATGGCTGTCGAGGACAACGTTTCCCCCGAGTTCCCCTTTGAACCCCGGTTCCTGGATGTGCATGACTCGCGCATGCACTATGTGGATGAGGGCGAAGGGGATCCCGTGCTTTTTCTGCACGGCAACCCCACTTCCAGCTATCTCTGGCGCAACATCATTCCGCATCTGACGCCGCATGCCCGGTGCATCGCGCCGGATCTGATCGGCATGGGGAAATCCGGCAAACCCGATATCGAATACAGCTATGCGGATCACCGCTGGTATCTGTTCAAGTTCATCGAAAAACTGGGATTGAAGAACATCACCCTGGTCATCCATGACTGGGGATCGGCCCTGGGGTTTGACTACGCAATGCAGCACGAAGACAACATGCGCGGCATTGCCTTCATGGAAGCCATTCTTCGAACGATACCTTCGTATTCAGCCATGCCGGCCCGTTTGCGGCTCATGTTCCAGGCCTTCCGCGCGCCCGGGATCGGGCAGGCCCTGATCATGAACGGCAACATCTTCATCGAGACGGTGCTGCCCATGGCAACGATCCGCAAACTGAGCCGGGAGGAAATGGACCAATACCGGGCACCCTACCCTGACCGTGCCTCGCGCAAACCGTTGTGGCGGTGGCCCAACGAGATTCCCATCGGCGGCAAACCCGTGGATGTGGTCGCGGTGGTCGAGGCCTACAAGGCCTGGCTCCAGGAAACCCCGTTGCCCAAGCTGTGCATCGCCGTCGAACCCGGGGCCATCATGCAAAAACCCGTCGTGGATTGGTGCCGGGAGAAGTTCTCCGATCTGGAGATCGTCAACGTGGGCAAGGGCCTTCATTACATCCAGGAAGACCACCCTGCAACCATCGGCGAGGCTATCGCCCACTGGTACCAACGTCTCTGATACCTCCCGTAAAAGTCGCGGCTGGAAAGCCGCTCCTACGCGACGTCGGTTGGGGTATCGAGAAGGATGAGGACACCAATGATGATGAGCAGCACGGGGAGCAGATAACGTCCCCACCTCTCCAGGGGCTCCGCGATCAGACGATGCCCCGCGAGCCACCGGGCCAGCACTACCCACCCGACCGCACACGCCGAGAAGGTGATCAGCATGGCCATTTCCAGGTTCTCGCTGGTATCCGCAAACAGGGAAACGTAAACCGCCAGCGTATCGGCACTCTGGGCCAGCATGAGGAGGGTAACGGCGATCATCCCCGCGCTCGATGCGCGGATACTCGTGTCGGTGGGTTGCCCTCTCGTCAGTTCCCAGGCCCGGTAGAGCCCCAGCCCGATGGGAACAAAACCCAGGTATCCGAGATGCCGTTCGGGTGTGAGTTCGACGGCCTCGGCCACGAGCCAGGCGGCCGCGAATACGATCAGCGCGGATAGCAGATAACCCCAGGCAACCTCTCGTGCGCTGTAGCTTTCCTCGGCGATCAGAATAACGAGCAGCCCGAGGTTATCCAGGTTGGTCGCGACGAAGGTGATCGCCGTCAGGGCGACGATGATCAGGACCGGTTCCACGACTCAGACGCTGGGCGGAAGCGGTGGCGGCTTTTTTCCAAAAAGCGCGCCTCCGTAAATCAACGCCAGATACAGGACGTATCCCGCGGAAGTGGCCGCGCCGGCCACATAGGTCAAAGCGGCGGCGCGTAACACTTTCTTTGCCCCGTCCCGTCCGTCGGGACTCACGAGCCTGAGGCTTTCCAGTTGCTGCAACGCGCGCTTGCTGGCGTTGAACTCAACGGGCAAGGTCAGGAAATACACTCCGATCGAGCCTGCGTAGGCCAGCAGTCCGATTTGCACCAGCAGCGGAAAGCCGAGAAATGATCCCCCGACCGCGGCGGGAAGTCCGAACCGCGCCGCCACCTGGGCCAGGGGCACGAGTTTCGATTTCAACTCCATGGGCCCGTAGTTGTCAGCGTCCTGCAGGGCGTGACCGCACTCGTGAGCGGAAACCGCCGTGGCAGACACGCTGTTGCCATAATAATTCCCTTCTGACAGGCTTATGTGCTTGTCGCGCGGATCGTAGTGATCGGTGAGTTTTCCCCCGGTTGGCTCGACCGGCAAACGATTGAGTCCATTCGCATCGAGTATGGTCCGGGCCACCTGATGCCCGGTCGCACCCGTCACCGTCCGAACCTGGTTCCATTGAGCATAGGTATGCTGCATTTTCTTGCTCACGACGAGAGAAAGGAGCCAGGTGAGTCCGGCGATAATGTAGTAGAGGTCCACAAAGATGCTCCCCGTTCAGTTTTCCTTCCATTTGATGGAGCAACCCACCGAGGGCACTTGTTGCCCGGGTCCCGCGCCCGTTTCAGCCACCTGGATCATGGCATCCAGTAGTTCCCGCCGGGCGCCCTCGGGTGCCGAGTTCGTGCCCGAGGCATCCAGCCGACCTCGAAACTGCAACTCGAGATCCTTGTTGTATCCGAAAAAATCCGGCGTGCACACGGCGCCGTAACCTTTGGCGATCTCCTGCGTTTCGTCCATCAGATACGGAAACGGAAAATCGAATTCTTCCGCCGCCCTTTTCATGTTTTCAAAGGAATCTTCCGGGTAATCCGTCGGGTCGTTGGACATGATCGCTACCGTCCCCACCCCGTGTTCCGCCAGTTCCCGACAGTCCTGCACCAGGCGCTCCCGGATGGCCTTCACAAACGGGCAATGGTTACAGATGAACATGACCAGCACGCCGTTTTCGCCCGCGCAGTCGCGCAGGGACCAGTCACGGCCATCCACACCCGGAAGGGTGAAATCCACGGCGGGGGCGCCGAAGTCGCAAACGGGGGTCTCGGTCCGGGCCATGGGCCCTCCTCTACAATGGTGTTGATCAAATGGTGTCAGACACCATTGAACCCCGCCGGGGAAACAGGATCAATGCCATCGGGGCGGGGCCGTACAATGGGCTTTCATGGTGTCTGACACCTCGAAAACGGTGCATGAAGGCCTGCGGGCCGGTAGAATGACCCGTTTTTCGCGAGTGCCCGGCCGGTCAGGCCAGTCCAACAAGAGACCAAACAGTGAGCAGTCATTTATTTACGTCTGAATCCGTGTCCGAGGGACATCCGGACAAGGTCGCCGACCAGATCTCAGACGCCGTCCTGGACGCCATCCTGAAGGAGGACCCGGCTGCCCGGGTGGCCTGCGAAACCCTGGTCAAAACGGGCGTTGCTGTGATCGC